>CAMGJH010000241.1 GCA_946056345.1 uncultured Lentisphaeraceae bacterium
TCGGTGTCGAGTGAATCAATCACGGTGGCCGGGGGGCGGCTGGAGATGTCGTTGCCTTCAAGCGCAAAGACGGTTACGGCGGAGGGGAATGAGGGCACCTTGGTGCTGATTTTGACCGACGCTCAGGTGGCAGCGGGGAACTTACCGACCCAGCTCTCTTGGACGGGTGATGTCTCTAAGGTGGAGGTGCGCAATAGCAATGGCGCATTGCTCTCGCGGACGGTCTCGAAGGTTAACGAGAGCGATGTGCTGGTGTTGCGCTCTGGCGAGGCTTCACCGCGGACATGGGTCTCCGGCTCGGCGAGTTGGGATGCTGGCCTGTCGGGCTTTGCTTTGGGTGACAATGTGGATTTCGGTAGCAACGACGCGAGCGAGGCGATTACGGTTCCCGTGAAGACGACGGTTGGCGCGATGACGGTTAGCGGCACCTACGCCTTCTCGCTGTCGCCTGGCGGGCTTACGGCCACTACGATTACGGTGGCAGGTTCGGTCAAGGCAACCTTTACGCCCCTGGCCGTGAACTATGTGCGGTTGACGATGGCAAACCCGAATACGGCCGGGAATCCGCCGGCGCTTGCCGAACTTCAGCTGATGAAGGGGGGCGAAGTGGTCCAGTGGCCGCGCGGCACAACCATTCAGCAGGTCAATCGCGATGGCACAACGGTGGCCCCGAACTGGGCTTCGAGCGGTAACGAGGCGGTTAACGCCCTGATTGATGGCGTGTGGGATGGTCAGGCGACCTACACGAATCCAGAAAACGGCAATCAAAGCACCTATGACGGCGGGGCGGCGAATAATAAGTGGTGGCCTACCACGAGCCCCGATGCGTATGCCGTGATTCACCTGGGTGCGGCCATCGACTTTGATGGCTATCAACTGCGGGCGGCCGACCATAATCCGCGTTCGCCTAAGGATTGGTCGCTGGAAGTGTCGGCCGATGGTACGACGTGGGCCGTGGTCGATAGTCAGGCCGATCGCACGATTCCGGCTGCTAAGAGTCTTTACGTCTACGAGGGGAGTAATACCATCTTCCCAGTGGCTCCCATTACGGCTGTCTCGGCACCGATTGTGGTGAAAAGTTATGGCACCCTTGGCGGTTCGGCAAAGATTACCGGCGATGTCACCTTTGAGATAAGCTCGATTTTGGACGCCATCACCGAGCAGCCGCTGGAAATCACCGGCACCGTGACGGCCATCGGAACCGAGGAGTCTTCCGGCCTGATTATGGTCACCTTGCCAGAGAATGCGGTGGTGTGGCCAGTCTTGAAGACCACAACAGAAGGGTTGGCGGCGAACTTCTTCACTCTCGGTTACGAGTTCCACTATCGGGAGGGAACCTACTGGGCCGTTCGGACAGAAGCCAAGACCGTAACGGCCGAGGTGACGGAAGCAGAGGCCCTCTCCAACCTCACGTGGACACAGAAATCGGATAGCAAGAATGTGGCGCGTGCGGACCTTCTGAAGCTTTGGGACTTTGCGCTAAATGATCTCTCTGCTACGCTGAATACGACGACTGCCGCGGCCGTGACCATCGATTGCGCGACCGTGCCGGCGCTGACGCTCTCGGGCTCTGCCGCTGTGACCCTCTCGGCCGCTAACGAGGTGACGCCCACCATCGCTTCGCTCACCGTCGCGGCCGATAGCACCGTGGCGGCGGATCTCCTTAATCATGTGACGGGGGCGACCACCGTGGAGGCGAATAAGACGCTCACACTGAGCGGCACGGACGTCTCGCTGACGAAGTTGCCCACCGGTACGGGGTCGGTCAAGATTCCCGACGGGAGTTCGGTGACCTACGAGAATGGCGATGGCGCTTATTCTGGCCGGACGACCGTCGAGGGCGAGTTGACTCTGGCGTGCGAACTGATATTTGTGGAGAATGGACAGGCGAACCCCACCTATCCCATTGACATTGCCCAGGGCGGTAAGGTCAAGTTGGCGACTGGGGGCTCCACCCATCGCAGCTTCCAGGGCGCGGGTGACATCGAGGTGACCGGAAATGCGACCTTGGGGATTCCGACCAAGGGTAGTGTCGAGGGCGGCTTCTCGCTCACGGGCACGATTACCGTGAATGCCGATGTCACGCTGACGATTGCGGCGTGGGTGGATGATGTTTCGGCGCTCTCGGGTGCGAATCTGTGCGTCAAGGGCACTATCGCCAAGTCGAATAGCGAATACTCCAAGGTTCCCACGGTGACGATTGCCAACGGCAAGACCCTCTCGGGCACGGGGACGATCGCGGTGCCGGTGAGCTTTGAGAACGGTGCCGTGATTGCAACGGTTGCTAATGGCGCGGTGACCTGTTCCGACGAGGTGACGCTGCCGGAGACGGGCGCGGTGACGGTGCAGGCCACCGAGTATGGCGCGAAGGTGCTCAAGAAGAGCGGGCTGAATGTGGCCAAGTTCGTTCTGCCTACGGAGGCTGGAGCGTCTAATTGGAAGACCGAAGGGCTCTTCACCGAGAAGGATGGCGCGTTGCTTCTGGTGGCCAAGCCCACTTTCACGCCGCCGGAGGGCACCCCCGCAATGAGCGATGAGACCACGCGCAGGATTGCCGAACTCGCCGCCGCAAGCAATTGCTATGGCATCACCACCGTGGTGGTGGCGGCGGGTCGCAACCCCGCGGCGGTCGAGCTCTTCAACAACGTGATGGAGGTTGCGGATACGACGGCTACCATCTCCTACGACTTCGGCGTGAGTGATATTACCGTCAAGTCGGCGAACCTCACGGGTACCGCGCAGCTTTATGTGGTGGTCTGCGCGAAGGTCTCCAATGGCAAGGCCGAGGAGGCGACCGCCGCCGAATACGCCGAGGGCACCACGGTCTCGCTGCTGCTCGATGGCAACGAGGCCTCTGGCGTCGTCGCGCTCGACGCGGCGACCCTCTCCGATAAGTTCGGCTTGACCGCCGGCCTCGGTGAGCAGTGGTTCGCCCTGCCGATGAA
>CAMGJH010000242.1 GCA_946056345.1 uncultured Lentisphaeraceae bacterium
TGCCATCAAACGCCCGCCATCATATCACAATCCCGCGTCTCGTGCCGCATAGAGTTGTTCGCTGCGCGAGTGAGCGGACAGCCGACAGCTGATAGCGGACAGCCGACAGCGGACAGCTGACAGCGCGCGTTCCGCGACGGAGAGGCTGGGGGAGGAACGATGAGCGGGCCGGGCCCATTCCGCATCCGCCCCGGGTTCACCTCGCATCCGCCCCGGGTTGGCCTCGAGGTAGGCCCGGGTTGGCCCTCGACCCGGGCCGGGTTGCTTTTTCGATAGGCGATGGGCGAGAAAGCTGTCGTCGGAGGTGGAAAGCCTGGCCAAAGAAGTGCCAGTTCCACCGTCGCGGCACGCGCGCTAACAGCTAACGGCTGTCCGCTGTCCGCTGCGAGCGTAGCGAGCCCGGTGCAAGCGCGGGGGCGCGGGATATGGTATACTGAGGGGCATGAATATCGAAGAACAAGCGATTAGGTATCTGTTTCAGAGTGAGCCGGAGACGGTTTTCTGCGTGCCGGCGATTATCAAGACGCTGGGGCTGCGCGGGAAGGCGGCCAAGCGGCTGAATGGGCTCTTGCGCGAGATGGTGCGCTCGGGGGAGATTGTGGAGAAGCGGCGGGGCTACTACCGCGCGGGGCAAGGGACCGGGTTGTTGACCGGGACGGTGCGGATGACGCGCAGTGGCGCGGCGATTGTCACCGATGAAGAGACCGGCAAGCAGGTCTTTGTGGAGAGCCAGGATGTGGGCAAGGCCATTCAGGGCGACCGCGTGACGGTGGCCTATCGCCCGGGAACGCGGTCGGACCCCGTGGGCGTGGTGCGGACGATTGAAGAGCAGTCGGTGCGCGATGTGGTGGGGACGGTGCGCAAGACGGGGGAGCGGTGGAGCGTTGAGCCGCTGAACCCGGTCTACCGCAGCGACTTTGCGTTGGCCGAAGCGAAGGGGGCAAAGCCGGGCGACCGCGTGGTGGTGCGCGTGCAGCGTGCCGGGGAGGGGCGGAGCGATCGGTTGGAGGCGGAGTTGCTGGAGGTCATTGGGCCGGCTGATAAGCCCTCGCTCGATACGGTGGCCATTCTGCGGCAGTATGAGTTGCCCGAGGCCTTCGGTCAGGCCGTGGTGGCCGAAGCCGAACAGGTGGCCACGCTCCTGCACGAGCCGGGCAAGCGCCTGGACTTGCGCGACCGCTTTATCCTCACCATCGACCCGGCCACCGCGCGCGACTTTGACGATGCCATCAGCCTGGAGCGCGACGCGCAGGGGCGGCGGGTCTTGGGCGTGCATATCGCCGACGTGAGCCACTTTGTGCGCCCGGGCTCCGAGCTCGACAAGGAGGCCTACCGCCGCGGCACGAGCGTCTACCTGATTGACAAGGTGGTGCCGATGCTCCCCGAGCAGCTCTCCAATAGCGTCTGCTCGCTGATGCCCGGCGAGGACCGCCTGACCTTCTCGGTCTTCCTGACCTACGACGAGCGCGGGCAGATGGTGGGGACGCAATTTGCCAAGAGTATCATTCGATCGGCCCAGCGCTTGGCCTATGAAGAGGCGATTGCCCTCTTGGAAGACCGCCCGGTGACGATTGCCTGCGGGGAGCTCGACCCACGCACCCAGCCGATGCTCAAGGAGACGCTGGCGCTCACGCGGCAGCTCAAGCAGATTCGCGAGCGGAATGCGGCGCTGGAGATGGCCTCGCAGGAGGTCGAGATTACCCTTGATAGCGAGGGGCGGATGACCGGTATCCACGCGGCCTCGAACGATGAATCGCATCAGCTCATCGAGTGCTGTATGGTGGCGGCCAACGAGGCTGTGGCGCGTGAGCTGCTCACCCACCAAGTGCCGATTATCAGCCGTCTGCACGAGCCACCGGAGGACGAGAAGATTGCCAAGCTCGAGCTCGAGCTGCGCAAGCTCGGGATTCGCCCGCGCGACCTGCGCGAGCCCAAGGCCCTGGCCGCGCTCTTGCGCGAGACGGCCGATCATCCCCTCAAGTATCACATCCACGCGCTGGTGCTGCGCTCGATGAAGCGCGCGCTCTACTCGGCCGAACAGCACGGCCACTTCGGTCTGGCGCTCACCTACTACTCCCACTTCACCTCGCCCATCCGGCGCTATCCGGACCTGGTGCTCCACCGGCAGTTGGCCGCCTACCTGGAGGGGAACACGCGCGCGCAGCCCGGCAAGGCCTGGTTGGAGCGCGCCGCCAACCGCGCCACCGAGCGCGAGCAGTTGGCCGACGAAGCCGAGCGGGCCCTGACGGAGATTAAGAAGTATCGCTTCCTCCAAGAGCAGCTCGACGCGCGCAAGCCGCAGGTCTACGACGCGGTGGTCGTGGCCGTCAAGCCCTTCGGCTTCTTTGTGGAGGTTATCGACCTGCAGATTTCCGGGATGGTCCACGTGGCCGGCATCTCCCGGCAGTACGTCACCTTCAACGCCACCAGCGAAACGCTCGGCGTGGGCAAGCTGACCATCCGCGCGGGGATGAACCTCAAGGTCTATGTGGCGAAGGTCGACTTCCCGAACCGCCGGCTGGACTTCGCCTACGTGCAGGGCTCGGCCGTGGACGTGTGGAATGGCGGGCGCCACGGGGAGGAGACGCGCCTGGCGGCCATCGCCAAGACGCGCGGACGCGACCGCGGTCGCGGCAAGGGGCCGCGCCACGGCGGTAAAGGCCCACGCCCGGCCGGCAAGGGGAGGCACCACGGATGAAAAAGGCCTCCTATCACAACCACACCTCCTTCAGCGACGGGGCGGAGAATCCCGAGGAGTTCTACTGGATTGCCCTCGATCAAGGGGTTGAGATTCTCGGTTTTGCCGACCACTACTACCGCGATGCGCCGAAGGTTGAGAAGGTGCCCGAGTGGGCCATGCAGCCCCACTTGGAGCAGCGCTACTTCGACGTGCTTGCCTCGCTGGCTCGGCGCGGCCGGATGGAGATCCGCACCGGGATGGAG
>CAMGJH010000243.1 GCA_946056345.1 uncultured Lentisphaeraceae bacterium
GGATGGCCGCGTGCGGGCAGACGGTGGAGCACTTCAAGCACTGAATGCAGGTCTCGTTGTTCCAGTTCGGGATGTTGATGGCGATGTTGCGCTTCTCGTACTGGGTGGTGGCGGTGGGCCAGGTACCGTCGTCTGGGATGGCCGAGACGGGGAGCTCATCGCCCTCCTGGCGCATCATCTTGGCGGTGACGTTCTTGACGAAGTCAGGCGCGTCGGCCGAGACGGTGGCGGGCTTGGTGAGCTTGCCGGAGGGAGCGGCGGGCACTTCCACCTGCTCGATGGCGCCCTGGGCAGCGTCGATGGCGTCCCAGTTCAGCTTAACCACATCGTCGCCCTTCTTGCCGTAGGCCTTCTTGGCGGCGGCCTTGAGTAGGTCGATGGCCTTCTCGGCGGGGATGATGCCCGAGATGCAGAAGAACGCGGTCTGCATAATGGTGTTGGTGCGGCCACCGAGGCCGAGGGCCTGGGCCACCTTCACCGCGTTGACCACGTAGAACTTGAGCTTCTTGGCGATGATGACCTTGGCGACTTCATCGGGGATGTGCTCCCAGACGGTCTTGGCATCATACTCGGACTGCAGGAGGAAGGTGGCGCCCTCCTTGGCCGCGGCGAGCATATCGTACTTCTCAAGGAAGGAGAAGTTGTGGCACGCCACGAAGTCGGCCTTGGTGCAGAGGTAGGGGCTGTGGATGGGGTTGGGCCCGAAGCGGAGGTGGGAGACGGTGAGGCCGCCAGCCTTCTTCGAGTCGTAGACGAAGTAGCCCTGAGCGTAGTTGTCGGTGTTCGCGCCGATGACCTTGATGGAGTTCTTGTTGGCGCCGACGGTGCCGTCAGAGCCCAGGCCGTAGAACATACACTCGGTGCAGCCGGAATCCTTGAGGAGGAAGTTCGGGATCTCGATGGAGGCGCCGGTGATGTCGTCGTTGATGCCGACGGCGAAGTGGTTCTTGGGCTCGGCGGCTTCCATGTTGTCGAAGATGCCCTTGACCATCGCGGGGGTGAACTCCTTGGAGCCCAGGCCGTAGCGCGCGCCGTAGGTCTTCGGATAGGCCATCTTGAGGGTGCCATTCTGCATAGCATCGCCGATGGCGGTGCGGACGTCGGTGTAGAGCGGCTCACCCACCGAACCGGGCTCCTTGGAGCGGTCGAGGACGGTGATCTTCTTGGCGGTGAGCGGGATGGCAGCGGCGAAGGCGTTGATGTCGAAGGGGCGATAGAGGCGGACCTTGATGGCACCGACCTTCTTGCCTTCGGCGACGAGTTCGTCGACCACTTCTTGGACGGTCTCGCAGCCCGAGCCCATCACGACGATGACGTGCTCGGCATCCGGCGCGCCAACGTAGTCGAAGAGGTGGTACTGGCGGCCGACGAGCTTGGCGAGCTTGTCCATATTCTTCTGGACAATCGCGGGGACGGCGTTGTAGTACTTGTTGACGGTTTCGCGGCCCTGGAAGTAGACGTCCGGGTTCTGCGCGGTGCCGCGCATCACGGGCTTTTCAGGGTTGAGGCCGCGGGCGCGGAACTCGTTGACGAGGTCTTCGTCGATCATCTCGCGGATGACTTCCTGGGGCATCTCCTCAATCTTCTGCACTTCGTGGGAGGTGCGGAAGCCGTCGAAGAAGTGCACGAAGGGCACCTTGGCTTCGAGGGTGGAGGCGTGCGAGATGAGGGCCATATCGGAGCACTCCTGGACGGAGGCAGCACCGAGGAAGGCAAAGCCGGTCTGGCGGCAGGCCATAATATCGCCGTGGTCGCCGAAGATCGAGAGGCCCTGCATCGCCAGCGCGCGGGCCGACACGTGGAAGACGGCCGGGGTGAGCTCGCCGGCAATCTTATACATGTTCGGGATCATCAGCAGCAGGCCCTGCGAAGCGGTGAAGGTGGTGGTGAGCGAACCGGTGGTGAGCGCACCGTGGACGGCACCGGCGGCGCCGCCTTCAGACTGGAGCTCAACGATTTGCGGGATGGTGCCCCAGAGGTTCGTCTGCTTGTGGGCCGCCCATTCATCGGCGAACTCAGCCATAGGCGAAGAGGGGGTGATGGGGTAGATAGCGGCGACTTCCGAGCAGGCAAATGCCACGCGCGCCGTCGCTTCGTTACCATCGCACATGATAAACTTGGCCATTACTTTCTCTCCTTAATAGAAAAGGCAAGCGCGGCACCCGCCTGTGCAGGTGCCGCGTTGCTTGGGGTGCTTAGGCATTCGCCTTGCAGAACTCGCGAACGGAGTCGAGCTGACCGGCCGAGCCGAGCTTGACATTCTTCGCGGCGATAAACTTGGCGTACTCTTCCATAAAGATCTTGCCGATGGGGCGCAGGTCGAAGCCTTCGGGGTGATCGCGGAAGTATTCGCGGTGGACGCGGCACCAGACGAGGCGGCCATCGGTGTCGATGTTAATCTTGGTGACGCCGAGCTCGGCCGCGCGCTTGAACTGGTTGTCATCAACGCCTTTGGCACCGTCGAGCTTGCCGCCGGCGGCATTGATGCGGGCAACTTCGTCCTGCGGGACGGAGGAGGACCCGTGCATCACCAGCGGGAAGCCGGGGACCTTCTTCTGGATGTCGGCGAGGACGTCGAAGCGCAGGCCCTGGGTGCCGGTGAACTTGAAGGCGCCGTGAGAGGTGCCGATGGCGCAGGCGAGCGAGTCGCAGCCGGTGGCCTCGACGAAGCGCTTGACATCTTCGGGGTTGGTGAGGCAGGCATCCTTTTCATCGACGGCCACGTGCTCTTCCACGCCGCCGAGCTTGCCGAGTTCGGCTTCGACGACCAGGCCCTTGGCGTGGGCCATATCGACGATCTTCTTGGTGATGGCGGCATTCTCGTCGAAGGGCTTGGAGGAGGCATCGATCATCACCGAGCTGTAGAAGCCGGAGTTGATGCAGTCGATGCAGGAGGCCTCGTCACCGTGATCCAG
>CAMGJH010000244.1 GCA_946056345.1 uncultured Lentisphaeraceae bacterium
ATTTATCCTTGCGAATTGAAAGGCGAGCTACCTTTCTGGAAACCTCTGATTCAACATGAAAAGTCTCTACGCGCCCACTCCAAACGCCTTCTTCAGGAAGGAAGGTGCCGGGCAGACGAGCGCTTGGTAGGTTTGACGCGAATCGATCTCTCCCCCCATCCCCCCACCATCGGGAAAGAAGCCCCAGAGGACAATTCTTCCCGATGCAATCGAGACCGATTCGCCTCTTTTGAGCCGTTCGCTTGAGCAGAATTAGCCCTGATGAATGGCTAGCGCAACCGTAAAATCAAGCCCTCGAAAAAGGCCTCGAAACAGCCCAAATCAGGGGCGCGGTGTTGGCGAGGCTTCCCTAACAGGTCGACAGCCCCCTCCATCCACGGGAAGAACATCCCCTTGTCGATTGCCGGAGACGCTCTCGAAAGCCTGTAATCCTGCCGGGCCACATTCTTGAAGCAAGGATCCCCCTGCCACCCACCTTTGTCAACAGCGACAGTCAAATCGACGAGATTGTTGGTGAATGTGGCATTGGACGTGACATTGGCATAATCGTTGGAAGCGGTTCCTTCGCGGAAGTTGCCGAAAAAGATGGAATTGCGAATAACTCCCTGCTGAATGCAGACCGTGGGAACATCATCCGACGACGAGCGGTTGAAGGCAATGGTGCAGTTCTCGGTGACGGGGGAACCGAACCCCTGGAAAAACCCGGCGGTCTGGGGAATACTGCCACGACCGGTGAAGAATCCTCTGCCAATATTGTCCGCAATGAGGCAATTCCGAAGGAAGGCATTGCCGCTAACCGTAACAACCGGAAGACCGCATCGATCGGGGGTGCCGTTGCCAATAATCCGCGAATGCGTCAAGAGTGCCTTGCCGCAGACATAAACCAACCCGTTGAAATAGGCGTTCCAACCTCCATTGAAGGGTGAAGCGTTGCAGCGAATGAGAAGATTAGAGGCAACGCCGCTACCGTCTACCGTCAAAACGACGCCCTCGCCCATTTGTCCGCCGCTATTTCGTTCAAAGACCGTATCGCCGAGGAAGCCCCCATTCATATAGACGACACCGCCGGAAATGCTATTGGTGGTATCTGCAACCCGGCAATTACAAACGCTTCCGCTGTTGAGGCAGATGACCGCGCCCTTCCCTCCCGAAAGAGTTCCTGTGTTTGAGAGAGTACAGCCAGAAAGGGAGGCGTTGGGGTTTTGAAGATGGGCGATTCGCACGATACCGCCGCCCTTGATGGTGGTCTGATCACGCCCTGCCCCAAGGATTTTGACGGGGGTCAGCACGGATAGGGACTGTCCAAGCGTATAGTCGCCAGCGGCGATATGCAGTTCGCAGGCACACTCGGGAGTGATGCACAGCGCCGCGTAGGCATCCTCTATTTGATGGGCGGCATTTTCGGGTGTATTGTAGGGTGGAATATTGGCGCCGTTGGGGTCGGCGTAGCAGATTCTCGGCTTGACTTCGAAGTTCAGGCTCTGCACCTGCGTCTGGCTTCCATCGCCAACGGAGAGTTCGAGGGTGTGGGTTCCGAGAGGCACTTGGCGCACGAGGCTTGGCTCGGTAGAGATGGGGGCTCCGTCGAGTTTCCAGAGAATTTCGGGCTTGTCGCAACCAGATACGAGAGCCTCTGCCTTGAGGGGGTCGCCTTCGGGAATGACGAGGGCCGCGATGCGGATTGCGCTGTCAAATCCAGGTAGGGACTCGGTCAGTTCGAGCGCGCCAATACAGGGCGGCGTACCGCGCTCGACACCGTCGAGGTCGGCTGTGATCGTTGCATACGTGGACTCAAGCGAGGCGACATCGGCTCCTGCGGCATAGGCGGAGGAGGAGGTATTGCGGAGGTGGAAGTCGGCGTTGTCCATATCGACGAACTTTGGGTCGGTGTAGATGGGTGAGACTGCCATCAAGCCGCCAGAGGATAGTCTGGATACGACATTTGTGGCGAAGAGGCCATCTTCGATGACGCCCTGGCCTAGGGATGTCTCGTCTCCGTTGCCCCAAAATATCGAGTTGGCTATAGTTCCGCCGACGAGGCGGAAGCCTGCGATGCCTTTGGAATCCTGAGGCGTTGTGTTTCCCGCGACCGTGCAGTTCCAGACGGATGCATTCCGGCAGTAGAGCCCGCCGATGACCTTGGAGGAGTCGGAACTGTTGCCGCTGACGATGCAGTTGTAGATTTTGGCATTGCTACCGATGGCTGCAATGCCGGCGCAGCAGTCGTCGCCCGTATTTTTATCGCCGCCGGTCAGGGCGGTATTGCCGTGGATGCGGCTATTGCGCAATATGCCTCCGGTGACGAGCACGGGGGCGGCACCTTCGTTGACATTCTGAGAGCCGCAACCCGAGCACTCGGTCACTTCGCAATGGGTTGCGACGCCGTTCTCAAGCCTCAAGGCATAAGCCGCGCTCGAACCGCGTTCGGTGTTGCGACACCCCCTAAAGAGAACATTGCTGATGATGCCGCTATAACAGTAGATTCCGCCGGCGGCGTAGCGCGCCTGCCGTTGGACGCAGTCTCGAATCTCCACATTCTCGACGGTCGCCCAGTTCTCAACGCGGATGGGTGCGCCCCCCTTCATCACGACATTGGCGATGGTCAAGTCGCGCACAATGTTCTTGTTATGCTTAATCCAGAGGAATGCCGTGGTGTTGGTGTACTCGGGAACGCCCGTGAGGATAGTCTGCCCGCGCCCGGCCCCCTGCAAGACCACCATTCCCTGAAGTTGAAGGTTGGTGGAGATTGCATAAGTCCCCGGAGCCACCTCGACGGTGGCAATCTGCTTCCACCTCTGGGCCTGGGCCCAGGCATTGGCGGCGACGATGGCCTCATCGAGCGTCGCAAAGTCGGCATCACCGGAAGCGGAGACGGTAATGTTTGTCTCTGCCGCAAGCGCGGCGGCGA
>CAMGJH010000245.1 GCA_946056345.1 uncultured Lentisphaeraceae bacterium
CCTTGACGGCTTCTTCCATCACTGGTTCGCCCGAGGCCACAATCGAGATGCGCACCTTCACGCCCACGCGCAACTGGGGCACAATCACCCCCGGCTTCATCGCCTGCGGCGGCACGAGCTCGGTCCCCTCAGGCACCGAGAACATCTCGCACCCAAGGAAACACAGGGTTCCAAGCAACAATAACATCAAGCGTCGCATCGCTTCTCCTGACCAATTCGGCAATACAATAGCATACCCCCGACCTACTGGCAAGCCTTTTTTCTCATCGGCGTGCACTTGGGCCCAATCACGCCTCGGTCTCCAGGCGCTGATGGACGATTTCGGCGGTGATCTCGAGGGCGCCGCGCTTGGCGGTTTCCTCCAGGTCATACATAAACTCGGCCATCACCTGCTCCATAATGGCACGCAGACCGCGGGCACCGGTCTTGCGCTTGAGCGCCTCGGCGGCGATGGCGCGCAGGGCTTCGTCGGTAAAGCTCAGCGCCACGCCGTCCATCGCCATCAACTTCTGGTACTGGCGGACGATTGCGTTGCGCGGCTCGGTGAGGATTCGCACGAGCTCGGCCTCGGTCAGCTCGCTCATCTTGGCAATCACGGGAATGCGGCCGACGAACTCGGGGATGAGGCCGAAGCTGACCAGGTCCTCGGGCTGCACCTGCGAGAGGATGCGCTCGCGCTCCTGCTCGGCCTCGGTGGTGGTGTCGACAAAGCCGATGGCCTTGCGGCCTAGGCGGTCGCGAATCTTCTCATCAAGCCCAACGAACGCGCCGCCGCAGATGAAGAGGATGTTGGAGGTGTCCACGGCGATGTACTCGGCCTGCGGATGCTTGCGCCCGCCCTTCTCCGGCACGTGCGCCACGGTGCCCTCGACAATCTTCAGGAGAGCCTGTTGCACGCCTTCGCCGCTCACGTCGCGCGTGATGGAGGTGTTCTCGGTCTTGCGGGCAATCTTGTCGATTTCATCGATGTAGACGATGCCGCGCTGGGCCTCGGCCACATTCATCGCGCAGTTCTGCAGGAGGTAGAGGAGGATGTTCTCGACGTCCTCGCCCACGTAGCCGGCCTCGGTAACGGTGGTGGCATCGGCAATCGCGAAGGGCACCTTGAGCATCCGCGCCAGGGTCTTGGCAAAGAGGGTCTTCCCACAGCCGGTCGGACCAATCAGGAGCACGTTGCTCTTCTCAATCTCCACGTCGGCAAAGGGATCGTGCTTGGCATCACTCTTCTCCGGCTTTTGCCCCAGGCGGCGATAGTGGTTGTGGACGGCCACGGAGAGGAGCTTCTTCACCCGGTCGTGCCCCACGATGTACTGATCGAGAAAGGCCTTGATTTGCTTCGGCGGCGGCACCTCAATCGGCGCGAGCTTCTTCGGCTCGGCCTTCGCCTTGGGCGCCCCCTCCACTAGCCCGGCCTCTTGGAGCATCGCCACCATCTGCTGCACCTCCGGCAGCTCCCCGGCCTTCCACCCGGCAATCCGCAGCATACACTGCTCGCAAATCACCGCCCCATTGAACTCGCCCTGGACGCACTTCTCCGGCTCAGCCATTCGCCCACAGAACGAACACTGAACCTTCTCTTCCTCGTGCTTACCGCGTTTGGCCATGGCGTCCTCCGAAAATAAAAGCCGCCTCGATGCGAGGTGGCCGCGCTGAAAGTGGCGGAGAGGGAGGGATTCGAACCCCCGGTACCTTGCGGCACGCATGATTTCGAGTCATGTGCATTCAACCAGGCTCTGCCACCTCTCCGATGGCACCCCCAAGCGGAGTCGGACCGCTCTTCCAAGGATGAGAACCTTGTGTCCTAGCCGATAGACGATGGGGGCTCAGGACCTCCCTAGTTGGCACCCCCAAGCGGAGTCGGACCGCTCTTCCAAGGATGAGAACCTTGTGTCCTAGCCGATAGACGATGGGGGCCTAGGAAGTATGGTGCACCCGGTGGGACTCGAACCCACACGCCTCGCAGCATAAGAACCTGAATCTTACGTGTCTGCCAATTCCACCACGGGTGCATTGGGCTTCACTTGGTCGGAGCGGTGGGATTTGGACCCACGACCTTTTGGTCCCGAACCAAACGCGCTACCAGGCTGCGCTACGCTCCGTCAAATAAAGTGCGCACAGTGTAGCACACGCCCGCTCCCAATGCAAGCACTTTTTTCGCGCCGGGCGATGACCTGCCGGCGAGGCCCCCGGCGTGCTCGCTCACAGCTCGGCGGCGGCGGTGTCAACGAGGCGGTGGCTCTTGGGGTCGAAGGCCAGGCCAATGGCGTAGAGGGGGAGGCCGTGGCCGCGGAAGGGCTCGGCGTAGTTGCGCTCGCGGATCTGCGCCAGGGCGGCGGCGGCATCGCTCTTGCCATCGCGGTTGACCTTCAACTCGAAGATGAAGATACTACGCCTGTGAATCAGTACGAGGTCGGGCCGCGCGCCGGCCTGCTGCCGCTCGAAGCAGACCTCGAGGGTGGAGAAGCGCGAGCGTAGAAGCAGGTAGAGTAGGCGCAGGTAGGCGGATTCCGGCACGCTCTCCTGCTCGGTCGAGCCGTAGGGCAAGTCCGAGTAAAGGACCTTGAGGTTCGAGAAGAACTCCGGGAAGTTGCGCGTGGTGAGGGTGTTTAGCGTTTGCGAGAACCAGAGGTCTGAGGCCGGACGTTGGGCGATGGTCTGGACTAGAAGCGCCAGCAGGTCGCGCCGGACCTCCTCATCGGGAATGGCGAGGGTGTAGCCGTCGTCGGGGGTGTAATCCTTGATGGTCAGATAGCCGCTCTGGAAGAGGAGGGCGAGGCCGGAGAGGTTGTTCAAGTTCGTGGCCGCCATCAGATCCTCGGTGACGCCCGTGAGGTGCTCGTAGTCCTGCTTGACCAACTGCTCGCGCGAGAGGTAGTTCATCAACATCGAG
>CAMGJH010000246.1 GCA_946056345.1 uncultured Lentisphaeraceae bacterium
CTTCGAGCTGCTCACCTTCCTCTCCCTCTTCCGCGTCCGCCTCTCGGACGAGACCGAGACCGCGAGCGTGACCTGTGGCGATGCCCCCGAGCTCCTCCTCAACAAGGCCTTCCTGGAGGTCCATTGCCGGCGCGACGAGCACCTCCTGATGCTCGTGCTCCACGAGCTCTACCACGTCATCCTCGGCCACACACGCCTCTTCCCCCGCGCCACGCCCCTCCACAACCTGGTCTTCGACGCGGTCATCAACGCCCTCCTCTGCGCCCGCTTCCCCGCGCCTGAGTACACCTCCTTCTTCACCCAGCTCTATCCGCCCGACGAGATGCCCTACGCCCTCCTCCGCCCCAAGGGCCCCGGCACGCCCCCCAAGGCCGAAGCCGTCCTCAAGCTCCTCTACGAGGCCGATGGCACCGTCACCTATGCCGATCTCTTCCAGCTCCTGCTCAACGATGGCGGGCTCCAGGGGCTCGACCTAGACAGCGTCCCCCTCCTCGGCTCGCACGGTCCGCACGAAGAGAAGGCCGCCGGCGCGGTCGGCGAACTCCTGCGCGAGATCCTCGCCCACGGGCCCGGCATCGACCTTCCGCACGGCGGCCGAGGCGATGGACACGAGGCCGAGGAGCAGACGTTCGTGGCCGATGCGAGCGTGCCGCCCGGCCTCGCCGAGGGAATCCGCGAGTTGATGCGCCACGCCGAACTGCCCGGGAAGCGCGAGCGCCTCCGCCGCGCCCTCCGCCGTCAACCCTGCGAAAGCGTCACCTTCCTGCCCAATTGGCGCGACCGCTCGCACGCCGCCCGCGAGCTCACCCTCGGCGATGCCCTCCTCTACCGCTCCACCGTCGAGCTTCCCCGCCCCATCAGCCGCGACCGCCGCCTCGCCTTCGTCTACTTCGACGTTTCCGGCTCGGTGCAGCGCTCGGTCCCCGCCGTGGCGCGCGCGCTCCTGCCCTACTGCCGCCGCGGCCTCTGCACGCTCCACGTCTTCTCCACCGAGGTCCACCCCGCCACCGCGCGCGACCTCGCTGCCAGCCGCTTCACCTCCACCGGCGGCACCGACATCACCTGCGTCCTCGAACACCTGCTCGCCCTTCCCCCGCGCCGCCGGCCGCGCGCCGCCATCCTCATCACCGATGGCGAGGTCGGCAACGTCAGTGACGCGCTCCGCAAGCGTCTGCGCGAAAGCGGCATTCGCCTCCTCTTCGGCCTCGTCCAAACCCTCAACCTCGCAGAGGCTCAGCGCGACCTTGCGGACCTCGCCGACACCTGCATCCGCCTCTCCTAGGCTCAGCGGCGGGGCGGGAGGGGCTTGGAGGGGTCCTCGGGCCAGGGGTGCTTGGGGTAGCGACCGCGGAGGTCTTTGCGGACGAGGGCATAGCCGTTGGCCCAGAAGGAGGCGAGGTCGGCCGTGATCTGGACAGGGCGCTGGGCGGGGGAGAGAAGGTGGAAGAGGAGAGGGACCTTGCCGCCGGCCAGACGCGGGGAGGCGGTGATGCCGAAGAGCCGCTGGAGTTTGACGGCGACGAAAGGCTGGTCGGCGGTGTAATCAATCCGCAGGCGCGTGCCGTCGGGCAAGGCGTAGTGGGTGGGGGCGAGGGCATCAACCTCGCGCATCGGGTGACCGCACTCGGTGAGGAGGGTGCGCAGGAGCTCAACAAGAGGTATCTCGGGGAAGGGGGCCAGGCGGTCGATAAGGGCCTCGTCGGAGAGGTCGGGCCAGGAGGCTTCGGGGAGGACGCGGCGGAGGAAGGCGATGCGCTGGGCAAGCTCCTCGGCAGCGCGGGACCAGGGGAGGCCCTGGTGGCGCAGACGGCAGCGCTCGGCCTCCTCGCGGGCCTCGGGGGGGATGTCGCGCAAGGGGCGACGCTTGAGGACGATGGCGCCGATGGACTCCTCCTCGGCGGCGATGAGGCGGCCGGCGGCCTTGTCCCAGGCGATGCGCATGGCGGTGGTGCGGCGGCAGAGGTCGAGGTCGGCGGGAGAGAGGGGGAGGGCCCAGCGGATGACGGCCTCGGCCTCGGCATTGCTCATCTGGACGATGAGGAGCCACTCCTCGTTGATGAGGGGGGAATCGGGGGGCAGGATGGCGCCGAAGCCGGCAGCGAGAAGGTAGCGACCGGAGGTGCGGTCACGCCGGCGGGCGACGTGGCCGGGGAAGGCCCAGATGAGGTGGGGCGCGAGGGCGTCGACCGAGAGGCGCGGGGTGGGATTGCCGCCGGCCCAGCGTTCGGCCAAACGCCACACCTCGCGCGGTTTCTCGCGCAGGGTCCACTCCAAGACGCGGTGGAAGTTGGCCATCTGGCGCAGGGGGGCGAGCTTCTCGCCCTCGGCGCAGAGGGCGGCGAGGAGGGCCCCGCCGGCGCGGTCGATGGGCCGCAAACGGAGCATCATCGCAGCAAGAGAGGGGTGAACCGGGAAGGCGGCCATCGCGTGGCCCAGGGGGGTGAGGCGGCCGTCGGGAGCGGTGGCGCCGAGCTCGGCAAGGCTCTCCCAGGCGCGCTTCCAGGCGGAAGGGGGCGGCGGGGTGAGCCAGGGGAGGTCGCGCGCGCCCCACTCGGCGCAGAGGAGGGCCACTTGGGTGAGGTCGGCATCGAGGATTTCGGGCTGCGAGACCTTCGGGAGGGTGAGGTTCTCGCCCTCGGTCCAGAGGCGGTAGCAGACGCCGGGCTCGAGACGGCCGGCGCGGCCGGCGCGCTGGGTGGCGCGGTCGAGGGGGATGCGTTGGGTGACCAGGCGGGTGAGGCCGTTGCGCGGAGCGAACTTAGGCACGCGCGCCAGGCCCGTGTCGACGACCACGCGGATGCCCTCGATGGTGAGCGAACTCTCGGCAATGGAGGTGGCCAGGACGATCTTGCGCTCGCCGGGGCGCGGCGGGGCGACGGCATCATCCTGG
>CAMGJH010000247.1 GCA_946056345.1 uncultured Lentisphaeraceae bacterium
ACCCGGGCCTACCTCGAGGCGAACCCGGGGCGGATAAAAATGTAAAGCCTCCCGGGCCCAAAATGGGATTGGGGCAAAACACCTCCCGGGGGTGCGGGCTGCGCCCGCATAAGGTGCGCCTGGCGGCGCGTGAGGGGGCCGCGAGGACGCGGCCCGTCAGGACGAGCAACGCAAAACGCTTAGTGGTGGCCCAGGGGGCTTGGGGGCGGTGCCCCCAACGGCCCTTGCGGCAACGCGCGGCAAGCGCGTTGCCGCTGCGCGTGCCCGGCAGCCCCGTGCCTGCCTTCAGCGGAGGTACCCGCAGGGTGCCTCCGCCGGGGTGGAGCGCACCGCGCTCCCGAGGGGTGCGGGGGCGAGCAGCCCCTGCGGCAAAGCGCGCGCTGCACTGGGTTCCCGAGGGTATGCTACAATATGGCCTATGAGCGAGATGGATTTGGAGAAGCCGTGGCGAGACACGTACAAGCGGGTCTTGGCGTTGGATGCGCATTGGGAGCAGCCGCGTTTTCGGGCGGCGCGGATTACGGAGTTGCGTCACTTTCTAGAGACGCGGTGTGCGCAGGTGCCGCATTTGGGGCCGCTGGTGCGGTTGGTGCGCGAGGGAATGACGCGGCAGGATCTCTATGCGCTCATTGTGCCGTGCGAGCGGGAACTCAAGCGGGTGAAGGTGACGGATGTGGAGATCCTCTCGCAGGATTTGCGGGCGGAGGAGGCGGTGGCCGAGCGCTTGCCGCTGACGGTGATTGCCGATCAGTTCCGCTCAGCGATTAATGTGGGGACGCTCTTTCGGGTCTGCGATTGCTTTGGCGTGCAGGAGGCGGTGCTCTGTGGGTATACGCCTGCGCCCGATGATGGCCGCGCCAAACAGGCGGCGTTGGGGGCGGAGGCGTGGGTGCCGTGGAGCCGCGCGGAGCGGACCTTGGAGGCGGTACGCGCGCAGCAGGCCAAGGGGGTGCGGGTGATTGCGTTGGAGACGGTCCCTTCGGCGGTGCCGTTGGAGGTGTGGGCGTGGCACTTCCCGTGCGCGGTGGCCTTGGGAAGCGAGCGCTTTGGGTTGGATCCGGACGTGGTGCAGGCGTGCGATGGGGTGATGCGCATCCCGATGTTTGGGCGGAAGAACTCGCTGAATGTGGTGATGGCCTTTACGTTGGTGGCCCACGCGGCGCGGTGCGCCTTTGAGCAGCAGCGCCGAGCCCCTCGAGGGTGAGTGGCCCCTGAGGGAAGATAACCTGGCAGAGCCGACAGCCTCGCCCCCGGGGCGGCAAAGCGCAAAAAAGGCTTGCACCCGGGGGCGAGTTATGGCATAATGCGCGCTCACTTCATCCAAGTGATGTATTGGAACCGAACCGACTTGCGCGTAGGGTAGCGACACGTGCAGGTCTTGGAGAGCGAAAAGATGGTAAAGATTAGATTGCGTAAGACCGGGTGCAACCGCGTGGCGACCTTCCGTGTGGTGGCCTGCGATTCGCGTAGCCCGCGTGACGGCAAGTTTCTCGAGATCCTCGGCTGGTACGATCCCCGCAAGGAGACGCTCGAGCAGAAGTGCGGCTTGAACCTCGAGCGCGTGGCCTATTGGAAGAGCCAGGGCGCCCAGGTCTCCGAGACCGTGGCTTCCCTCATCAAGCAGGTGCAGAAGGCCCAGGCCTAACCCTGCTTCGGGAGGACGTTTGCGGTGCCCTTGCGCATCGACGTGGTGACGGTTTTCCCGGGGATGCTGCAAGGCTTCTTCGGCGAGAGCATTCTGCGTCGGGCCGTGGCAATGGGTGCCGCAGAGCTCCACGCCGTGGATTTGCGCGACTTTGCGCACGACCTCCGCGGCACGCTCGATGACAAGCCCTACGGTGGCGGCGCCGGGATGCTGATGAAGCCCGAGCCCCTCGTTGAGGCCGTTGAAAGCCTGCGCAGGCCCGAGACGCATGTCATCGCGATGACCCCCCAGGGCGCGCCCTTCCGTCAGGAGACGGCGCGGCGCCTGGCCAAGGAGAAGCACTTGGTGTTTCTCTGCGGGCACTATGAGGGCATGGACGAACGAGCCCTCGAGCGCCTGGCCGATGAGCAGCTAAGCATTGGCGACTACGTGCTCACCAATGGCGCGCTGCCGGCGGCGGTGGTGGTCGATAGCGTGGTGCGCTTGCTCCCCGGCGTCTTGGGCGGCGGGGCGGAGGCCACCGAGCGGGAGTCCTTCTCCAATGGACTCTTGGAGCAAGCCCAGTATACGCGCCCGCCGGTTTACCGGGGTCAGCGCGTGCCGGAGGTCCTCCTCCAAGGCGATCACGCTCGCGTTGAGCAGTGGCGCCAAAACCAGATGATCGAGCGCACGGCCCGGCATCGACCCGATTTGATACAGCATTAAGGAACAACCATGATTGCGAAAGCCCTTGAAAAAGTGAACGCCCTGACGGCCGAAACGCACACCAAGAAGTGCCCGGAATTGGCTATTGGCGACATCGTCCGCGTCTCCGTGCGCATTAAGGAAGGCGATAAGGAGCGCACCCAGGTCTTCGCTGGCGATGTGATCGCTCGCGATGGCTCGGGCATCACCGAGACCTTCACCGTCCGCCGCATCTCCTTCGGCGTGGGTGTTGAGAAGGTCTTCCCCTTCGCCTCCCCCGCTATCGAGAAGATTGAGGTGACCGGCCACGCGAAGGTCCGCCGCGCGAAGCTCTACTACCTCCGCAGCCGCACCGGTAAGGCCGCTCGCCTGCGCGCCCTCTAAGCCGCAAGCGCGAAGCGCTACACACCCACACAAACACCGCAACTCGCCAGGCAAAGCGCCTGTGCGAGTTGTGGTGTTTGCGTGGGTGCGTGATGACGGAGGATAGCGGACATCTAGGTTGGCGCTTGGGGAGGGAGTCCTGTTCCGATAACTTCGCCCGCCGTCATCTGTCCACT
>CAMGJH010000248.1 GCA_946056345.1 uncultured Lentisphaeraceae bacterium
CCCCCTCGGGAGTACGGGGTGGAGCGTTCACCGTTCACTGTTCACCATTCACCTCTAAGCTCCCCGTGCCCCTCACGTTTGCATCCGCCCCGGGTTCGCCTCGAGGTAGGCCCGGGTGCGCCTCGACCCGGGCCGGGTGCGTTTTGGGGCTGGGGCGGAGGCCGCCGGGGGCGGGGGCCGTCAGGACGGGCGGCGCAGCGCGTGCCGCGACGGAGGGGCGGGGTGAGGCGCTTAGGCCTTGCGGGCTTGGCGCAGGGAGATGAGGTAGAGGAGCGTGCGCTGGCGGTGGGCTAGCAGCCACAGGCGGAGCCTTGGCAGGAGGGGCCAGCGGATGGCCGCGCGAAGGAGCCCTTTGGCAAAGTGCGCTATCTCGGCCTCGGCCACCTCGCCGGGATGGAAGAGGTAACTCCGCAGGGCCACGCGCATCATCCACTTGCCGGGCTGCAAAATCGCCTGCGAATAGGCCTGGCGGACGCTTGCCGGAACCTGTTGCGCGGCCATCGCGGTAAACGCCTGCAAGTGGGCCTCCAGCCACGCGGCGTTGCAGGTTTTCGAGGAGGCCGAAGTGTGCCCGCGCCGCCAAGCGTAGGTGACCTCCCCCAGGAGATAGGCGCGCGAGACGGCAAAGTGCGTCGTCGGCGTCCAGTGGGTGTCGTCTGCATAGCGTCCGGGCAAGAAGCGCATTTGCCCAAAGAAGGCGCGGTCGTAGAGCTTGTTCCAGCTTGGGAAGGGCACGCGGCCGGAATAGGCGTTTTGGATGGCCGTCACCACCTCGCGTGCCCAAGCCTCTCCCTCCAATAACTCCCCGGCCTGCCGCTCGGGGATCGCCTCGGGCTGCGCCTTCTTAAACGGCACCATCCGCCCGACGACCAACTGCGCGCCGCTCTCCTCCCGTGCGCGCCACAACGCTTCCAACGCGTGTTCCAGGAGCAAGTCATCGGCATCGATATAGATAAACGCTTCGCCGCGGACGGCCTCTAACGCGCGGTTCCGCGTGGCACCAATGCCGCGATTGCGCTGGCAAATCACCCGGAAGCGCCCATCGGCCCGCGCCTGTTCGGCGCAAATTGCCTGCGAACCATCCCGCGAGCCGTCATCCACGCAAATGCACTCCCACGCCGTGAAGCGCTGGGTATGCACGCTCGCCAACGCCTCCGCCAGGAAGCGTTCGCCATTATACACCGGGCAACACACCGAAATCGCCACCGACTGCTTCATAGGCGCTCCCTCTCACTGACGATACCGCGCAACTTCAAGGCGGATAAGCTCGCGCAAGCGCGCCTGGCACCGCGCGGGAGCGTGGACCTCTTGGACATAGGCAACGGCTCGTGCGCGGATCGCCTGCGCCTCGGCCTCGTCCATCGCCAGGAGTGAGCGAATGGCGGCGACAAACCTTGGAACGCTCTCAAAGCCATCGCCCAGCACCGGGCCAACATAGCGGCCGAAGCGCTCGCATAAATGATCCGGATTGCGATTGCTGACCAAGAGCGTGCCACACGCGAGCGCTTCCAGGAAGGAGATGGGTAACGCCTCGTGGATGGAGGTGTTGACGAGCACCTTGGCATCCAAGAGTTGGCGATACTTCGCTTCGCCTTCCAGGTGACCTAGGAAGTGGAGGTTGGGCAGAGAGCGATAGGGGGCCACGAGGGCTTCGTTGCGCGCGGCATCGCGCGTGCTCTGCCCAAGGACGCAGAAGGTGAGTTCGGGCATCGCCTTGGCAATCTCGCAGAAGAGCCATCCGCGCTTGACCGACTCGATCCGCCCAAGGAAGACCACCTTGTTCTGCTTGGGATGCGAGGCGACGACCTCGGGTGGATAGGGCAACGCCTGGGGATTCGGGAGATATTCAACCGGGGTGTCCGCCGGCAGACGATAGAGCTCAAAGGCCTTCGGCACGAGGTCGTGGGCTTGGGTGATGAAACGCACTCGCCCGCTTTGGGCAAGTTGGTGGACGGTGTCGTAGTGCTTTTGGCTCCAGTAAGAGGGCTCGGGGAAGAGCTTGACAGTGTTGATCTCATCCCAGTCGCGCTGCGGCCGTGGGTCTTGAATCCAGAAGAGCAAGGGCTTGTGAGGATCGGGGTCGTTGCGCAAAAAGGTAACATTCTTCTCTTCAATCGAGAGATAGAGGTCGTAGTGCGCACGCTTGAGCCAGCGCCGCCGGGCTTGGCGCTTGCGGGGGAGCCTGTAGAGGAGGGTTGCGTCCACGCGCTCGACCATCGCCTTGCGGCGAGAGCCGGCGCGATTGAGTAGCACATCCACCTGGATTTCACCATTAGGGACTAGCCGACAAATGCCCTCCCGTGCAAGGAAGCCATAGCCGCCATAGGCCGTCTGGCACGCCCCAAAGAACTCATCGACGAGTAGCCCCACGCGGATGACCGGCGCAAGGCCTGCCAACCGCTCGAAATGCCGCCGATAGGCCTCGTGCCGCCAAAAGGCGAGAGGGATGCGGCACTGCCACGGTTTCCACGGCGAAGTATAGTGGAGGATCGCCGGATGTCCGCGGAAGGGGCGAATCTTTCGCCGGAGCGAATCAGCGGTGACGTTGCAGCGTTCTGGCAGTACGCGCAGGTGCCCACGGAAGGCCAGATTGATGGCATCTTGGTCCATAAAGCGCAAGGCCGTTGCCGCCGAAAGCGCGAAGAGTTGCTCGGTGATGTTTGCTTGGCGCATCGCCTTCAAGTTCAGAAGCAACACCCCGGCATTGACATACGGCTCGCCTGCCGTCAACCCCAATTCGCGGTCGTGGCTGATGTGCTGAATGTAGGAGTCTTCCACGCCGGCGGCATAGGCCCCCTCCAGCGGCGTTGCCCAGAGCGTGTCCAACGCGGCACAGACGATGAGATCGGCGTCCAGGTAGAGC
>CAMGJH010000249.1 GCA_946056345.1 uncultured Lentisphaeraceae bacterium
ATCCACTATCCCCGAAAGGCCTCCTAACCTATGCGCATTTTCCAAGTTTTCCCAACCGCCCTCGTGCGCAATTCTATTGACATTTTACACTTCGGTTTTTTGTTGGCGTGTAGCTGCGGCGACTGTGGTATACTGTGGAAAAAACGGAGGCGATATGGCTTGGCTGATGGACTTCTTATCGGCTTTTTGGCAGACGGCGCAGCAGATGGCGCTGTGGCTGTTGTGGGGTTTTCTCTTTGCAGGGGTGCTGAGTCTCTTTTTCACGCCCGAGCGGGTGGCGCGGCTGTTGGGGCGACAGGCCGGCTGGCGATCGGTGGTGTGGGCGGTGCTGCTGGGGGTGCCGTTGCCGTTGTGTTCTTGCGGGGTGTTGCCGGTGGCGGCGGGTCTACGCAAGAGCGGCGCGAGCAAAGGGGCAACGGCGGGCTTCCTCTTGGCCACGCCGCAGACAGGGCTCGACTCTATCTTTGCCACCTATGCGCTCTTGGGGGGCGTCTTTGCCGTGGTGCGACCAGTGGTGGCCTTGCTTTCCGGGCTGACTGGCGGTTGGCTCATCGAATGGTTGGACGCGGAGGAAATCACAAAGGACGCAGAAGGCGACGCAGGATTTAACCACAAAGAACACAAAGAGCACAAAGAAACGCAAGGAAACACCGCAATGGGAGGCGACGCAGAGGCGGCGAAGGCGGCGCAGGGGGAAACAAAAAAGGAGAGCTGCGCAGAGGCATTGCTGAGAAAGGTGCTGCGTGTGGTGAATTATGCGTTTTGCTTGCTGGGGAATGTGGCGCGGCCGTTGGCGTTGGGGTTGGGGATTTCGGCGGCGATCCTGGCCTTCGTGCCGCCTGACGGGTTGGTGGGGGCGTGGTTGGCGAATGACTGGGTGGCCTTTCCGGTGATGCTGTTGGTGGGGTTGCCGCTCTATGTCTGCAGCACGGCTTCCATCCCGATGGCGTTGGCGTTGATGGCCAAGGGCCTTTCGCCGGGGGCGGCGTTGATTTTTCTGATTGCCGGGCCGGCGCTCAATGGGGCGAGCCTCACGACGCTCTGGGCGCTTCTGGGGCGGCGGGCGGCGGCGCTCTTCCTGGCAGTGGTGGCGCTCTTTGCCGTAGGATCGGGGATGGTACTCAACACGCTCTGGAACGGGGTGGCGACAGAAAAGGCCGCAGATTGTTGCTCGGGGGGCGTGCACGGGAATGCGGCTGCGGCGGTCATTTTGTTGGTACTTTTGGGTTATCATCTTCTCCTCAAACCAATCTGGAGGAAACAACACGTGAAGACTGCTCCAACGACGGGCCGCCGAGTGGTGGTCAAAGGGATGGCGTGCGACCACTGCCGCGGCGTGGTGGCCGAGCGCCTGCGCAAATATCCGGGCGTGACCGCGGTGCGTAGCGCCGGGCGAGATGCCTTCGACGTGGAGGGCGCGCCCCTCCCCGAGAGCCTCGCCGCCGACCTCGCCACCCTTGGCTTTACCTTGGTGGAATGACACGACCCATTGCCATTATCGCTAACGGCACCGAGCCGACCACGCCTCCCGAGCGCGCGGCCCTGGCGGCTTGCGCGGGGTGCGTCTGTTGCGACCGCTTGCCGCCCGAGGGCGCGCCCGCGCTCTTGCAGGTGGTTGGCGACCTGGACACCCTGGACCGCGCTGACCTCCCCGCCGGATTCGTCACCGATTTGCACGCGGATCAGGAGACCAACGATCTCACCAAGGCCTACCGCTGGCTCCGCGCGCACCATCCCGCCTCGCCGGTGGCCTACTTCGCCGTCACCGGCCGCCGCGAGGACCACACGCTGGCGAACCTGGCGCTCATTGCTGAGACGGCCGAACGCACGACGGTTTACACCGCCTCCGGCCGTTTCGACCTCTTCCCGGCGGGCGAATATGTCCTGGCCGTGACGCCGGATTGGCCCATCTCCTTCCTCTCCTTTACGCCCCAGCGGCTGACCGCGCGCGGGGTGGTTTGGCCCGTTGAGGGCCTGTGGCTCGATACGCTGTGGCGGGCCACACTCAACCGCACGGCGGGCGCAGAGGTGCGCTTCACCTGCCAAGCCCCGCTCTTCCTCTACCAACCTTGGAGCTCCCAATGAAGACGCTTCGCTTTGCCCTGCTCGCCCTGCCGCTATTGGCCCTGTTGCCGGCCTGTTCGCCCTACTGGTACCGCCACGATGACACCTTTGTGGTGCAGGATTCTCGCCTCAACTGGGTGCAGGTCTACTACCAGGCCTCCGAAGATGCACCGCGGATCCGTTGCGACTACAAGGACAACGGCACCATCATTGTGCTTGAGGGCCATTCGGTGACCGTGGGCGATGACTTCAACATCGAGTACGACAAGCCCGAGTTCTCGGATGTGCGCAAGTATCACTACACCCTCGAACGCGATATGTTCCGCGAGTATCTCCAGGTGCTGGTGAATTGCGACCTGATGAAGGTCGAGGAGCCTGACGACGACACGCCCATCTATCCCAAGGTGATGGTGCGCGCGAACATCAACCACCACCGCGTGGAGAAGTTCACCTTCAACCCCGACCTCATTGCCGAGCTGCGTACCCAGATCTTCCAGTTCAAGCTCGCTGGCCTGCGCGCTCAGTAAGCGAAAAGATGACCGAGCGCAGAGGACAGAGGCGAGACATTCGCGACAGAAGACCGGCGGCGGTCGGCTCTCTGCTGTTGGCTGCCGGTTGTTTGCTTCTCTCCGGCTGCCTTTCGTTGAGCGAGAGTCTGGCGCGGCAGGAGCGCGAGGTGCACGATGGGGCCGTGGAGCGCGCCTACGAACAGGCCGCCGGGGCCGCCGAGGCGGACAATGCCGACACCGCCTTCTGGCAGCAGGAGGCCGGCACCCTCGCCCTCTGGCT
>CAMGJH010000250.1 GCA_946056345.1 uncultured Lentisphaeraceae bacterium
ACCTCGAACCCGGGCCTACCTCGAGGCGAACCCGGGGCGGGTCGTCTGAGGCCGGCCTCCACGCCACTCCTCCCCCAGCCCCTCCGTCGCGGCACGCGCGCTAACAGCTAACCGCTAACCGCTGACAGCTGCGAGCGCAGCGGGCCTCGCGCGCGCGTACGCGCGTTATGGTGTATAGGCGGTGTGCTCGCCCCTGTGGTGCAACCCACCCCTCACGGCCCGCAGGGTCACTTCTCTTCATCCACCGTCTTGCCATTCTTCTTCCTCCGACTTTTCTTTCTTACGACTGCGCAATTACATTGTAGACGGTTCAGGCGAGCAAAAATCGACAATAGCGCGGGCGGTGTGATATAGTATCAGTATATGGATAGAGCGAAACGCGTGGTAAAACATTGGCAGTGCCGCGGACGGGAGGCCGTCTTTACGCGGCCGTGGGTGATGGGTATTGTCAATGTGACGCCTGATTCCTTCTACTCGGGTAGCCGCGTGCCGGGGGCGGAGGAGGCGATTGCGCGTGGCGTGGCCTTCCATCAGGCCGGGGCGCAGGTGCTTGATATTGGCGGGGAGTCGACGCGCCCGGGGGCGGAGGCGGTGAGCATCGAGGCGGAGATTGCGCGCGTGGTGCCGGTAGTGGCCGGATTGCGCGCGGCCGTGCCAGAGGCCTTCCTGTCGGTCGATACGCGGCGGACGGCGGTGGCGCGGGCAGCGATTGAGGCCGGGGCGGATATTATCAACGATGTGGCGGCTTGCGAACCGGACGCGGGGATGGCCGAACTGCTGGCCGAGACAGGCGTGGGCTATATCCTAATGCACGCGCGGGGAAATCCGCAGACGATGGACCGCCTGACCGACTACCGCGATGTGGTGGCCGAGGTGGAGGCCGAACTGCTGCGCGTGGCGGGGGAACTGGCGCGCGTGGGGGTCCGCGCCGAGCAGGTGATGCTCGATCCGGGGCTCGGATTTGCCAAGACGCACCCAGGCTCGCTCAAGCTTTTGGCGGAGACCGCGCGCTTTGCCCGGTTGCCTTATCCCTATCTGGTGGCGGCCTCGCGCAAGCGCTTCTTGGGCGAAATCACCGGCCGCGCGGCGGCTGAGGAGCGCGGACCGGCGAGCGTTGGGGCGGCGCTCTGGGCCATTGCGCAGGGGGCGGATATGGTGCGCGTGCACGACGTGGCCGAGACGGTCGATGCCCTCGCCGTCTTCTGGGCGGCACAGGAGGTACAGGATGTTTGATAGTTGGCTGCCCAACCTGCTCGACCTCCTCCAGATTGCCCTGCTCACCGGGGCAATCTACGCCATTTTGCGCTTCTTGCGCGGGACGCGCGCCGCGCAGATGCTCCTGGGCGTGGGCACCCTCTTCCTCATCATCTTCCTCATCACCTCCTTCTTGGAGCTCGATGTCATCAACGTCATCTTCCGTTGGGTCTCGCTCTTCCTGCTCTTGGCGCTCTTGGTGGTCTTCCACCCCGAACTGCGGCGCGCGCTCTCAATGCTCGGGCGCAACACCTACATCCAGCTCCTGCAAGGGCGCCTGCCCGAAACGCCGGCCGAGCGGTTGGTGGCCGCCACGCGCTCGCTCGCCAAGCGGCGACTGGGCGCGCTCCTGGCCATCGAACGCGGGGTCTCGCTCGACCGCTGGTGCGAAACGGGCACCGAGCTCGACGCGCTCATCAGCGAAGAGCTCCTCATCTCCATCTTCACGCCCCCCCTGCCTCTGCACGATGGCGGAGTCATCCTGCGCGACAACCGCATCCGCGCCGCGCACTGTATCTTCCCCATTGACAACGAGTTGCGCCTGGAAGGGGCCGGCACCCGCCACCGCGCCGCCGTCACCCTCTCCACCGAGTGCGACGCGCTTATCCTGGTGGTCTCCGAAGAGCGCGGGCAGATCTCCGTGGCGCGCGACGGGGTCCTCCTACGCAACCTTTCCGACCGCCAACTCGAGCGCATCCTGCGCGCAGCCTTCGTCCCCAAGGAGGAGCAGACGCAGTTCTACCACGCGGTCTTTGGTCCGCGCCACAACGTACCTTGGTTCTTGCGGCCGCTGACGCGCCTGGCGGCTCTGTGGCAGGTGGAGGAAGAGCATGACTAACCCCTTTGGCAAGCTCCTGGCCGATTGGCCGTGGAAGGTGGCGGCGCTGGCCGTGGCCCTGATGATCTTCTACGGCGTTCGCCGCTCGGTCTCCTACACGCAGACCCTGACCCTGACGGTCGAGGCCGAAACGGTGGAGGGCGCGCAAGCGCTCACAGGCTTTGAGCCGGGCGTGGTGAGCGTGACCTTCCGCGGGTCGGAGGCCGCCATCCGACGCCTCTCGATGCCGGGCGCCGAACCGCCGCGCGTGCGGTTGCGGCTGCGCCAGCCCGAGGCCGACGCCTCCTCGATGCGCCTGCGCCTGACACCCCGGGATGTTCTGCGCGATGACGGGCTGCGCGTGGTCTCCATCGAGCCGCGCGAAGTGGAGGCCTCCTTCGACGCGCCCGACACGCGCACCTTCGATGTGGCCGAGCCCATCGTCACCGGCGCGCCCAAGGTCGGCACCGTGCGCGTCTCCATCGAGCCCAAGCAGGTGGAACTCACCGGCTCGCGCGCGCTCTTGGAGGAGCTGGAGGCCGCCGAGACCTCCCTGGCCACGGCGATCCTCGACGTCTCGGGCCGCTCGGAGGGCTTCCAGACGGTGCTGCGCGTGCTGCCGCCAGATAGTCGCGGCGGGTGGACCTTGAAGCCCGACACCGTGCGTGCCGATGTGCGCTTTGTGCGCGAGGATGTGGAGAAGACCTTTGCCAAGGTGCCGGTGGAGGTGCTGCAAGCGCCCTCAGGCAAGCGTTATCGCCCCGAGCCGCGCGTG
>CAMGJH010000251.1 GCA_946056345.1 uncultured Lentisphaeraceae bacterium
GCGGGGATCGCGGTGGCGTTGAGGGCAATCAGGGCACCAAGGATGGCGACGTTGGCTGCCTTCGGGACGCCGGCGGCGGTGGCGATGTCGATGGCCGGCACCTGGACAATGCGCACATTCTCCGGGAGTTTCTCGGGGAGGCGGACGGTGCTATCGAGGATGGCCAAGCCGCCGGGCTTGACGGTCTCGAGGTGCTTGGCGCAGGCAGCTTGGTTCATCACCACGAGCAGCTCCGGGTGCTCCACGGCCGGCGCGCCGATGATGTGGGTGGAGGTGACGACCGTACAGGCGGCGTCACCCCCGCGCTGTTCGGGTCCGTAGCTGGGCAGCCAGGTGGTCTCGAGGCCCTGGGCGCGGGCGGCGTCGGCCACCACGAGGCCCAAGGAGAGGATGCCTTGACCGCCAAAGCCGGTGAACTTGAAGTGGCGCTCCTTGGCCTCGCCGGCCTCGGGGTGGGGGTCCTCAGAGCCGTCATCGCCGAAGAAGTCGGCCAGCTTGACCCAGGGTTTGGGCTCGGGGCGGACGGGGGCGGTGGCGGAGTTGTCGCGCAGCGTGCCGAGGGGATACTCCTTCTCCATCTGCTCGATGACGAACTTGGCGGCCTCCAGGGGCGGCTTGCCGACGCTGGTCGGGCAGGGGGAGAGGATCTCGACGAAGGTGTAGCCCTTACGGTCGCGCTGGATTTCGAGGGCCTTGCGGATGGCGGCCTTGGCCTTCATAATGCGGGCGGTATCGGCCACCGAGACGCGTGCCACATAGACCGGGAGCGAGAGCTGGTTGATGAGCTCGGCCATATGCAGGGGCATGCCGTCGGTTTCGGGGTTGCGCCCAAGCGGGGAGGTGGTGGTCTTCTGCCCGATGAGGGTGGTGGGGGCCATTTGGCCGCCAGTCATCCCGTAGATGGAGTTGTTGACGAAGAAGACGGCCATGTGCTCGCCGCGGGCGGCCGCCTGGAGGGTGTGGCCCAAGCCGATGGCCGCCAGGTCGCCATCGCCCTGATAGGAGATGGTGATGGCCTTATCGCGCAGGCGGCTGATGGCGGTGGCCATCGAGGGGGCCTGACCGTGGCCGGCGCTCACGCCGCCGACGTCCCAGTAATAATACCCAAAGACCGCGCAGCCGATGGGGTTGACGATGACCGTGCGATCCTGCAACCCCAGCTCGACGTAGGCTTCGGAGAGGAGTTTGTGGATGATGCCGTGGCCGCAGCCGGCGCAGTAGTGCGTGACGCGGCTGCCAATGTGGCCGGAGCGGTCGAAGCGGGGAAACATCCCCTGCGTTTCAAGCGTAGCCATTAGAGCGCCTCCTTCACCGTGCGGACGATGTCCTTAATGGGAATGAGCATCCCACCCATGCGGTGGATGAGGCCGACAGGCTGGGCTGGCAGGGCGCCGGCCTTGGCCAGGTGCAGCGTCACATCGTCGCGGAACTGCCCGGCGCTCATCTCAACGGTCCAAAGTTTCTTGCCCACGAGCGGCCTCAGCGCGTCGATGGGGAAGGGCGAGAGGGTGATGGGGCGGAAGAGCCCCGCCTTGATGCCCTCCTTGCGCAGGGCGTCGACGGCCGAACGGGCGGTGCGCGAGCTCGACCCGAAGGCCAGCAACACCACCTCGGCATCGTCGCAACGGTAGAGCTCGGCGCGCTGGAAGTCGCGGTCCATCCGCGCATACTTCTCCTGCAATCGCACGTTCATCGCCTCCTGGGCGGGCGCGTCAAGGTAAATGGAGGTGAGCAGGTTCCGGCGCGTCTCGCGCGTGCCTTGGGTGGCCCAGGCGCTGGTATCGACCGGCTTGGCCTCCTCCTTGGGCAGGCGCAGCGGCTCCATCATCTGGCCAAGCTGCCCATCGGCAAGGACAATCGCCGGCGTGCGATACTCAAAGGCCTTCTCGAAGGCTAGGATGGTGAGGTCGCACATCTCCTGGACATTGCCTGGCGCGAGCACGACGCAGCGGTAAGAGCCGTGCCCGCCGCCGTGGACCACCTGCCAGTAGTCCGCCTGCTCGGGGTAGACGTTGCCCAAGCCCGGCCCGGCGCGCATTACATCCACAATCACCGTCGGGATGTCGGTTGCGGCCATATAGGAGATGGCTTCCTGCATCAGCGAGAAGCCCGGCCCGGAGGTCGCGGTCACCGCCCGGCACCCTGCGGCCGCCGCGCCATAGAGCATATACGCCACCGCGTCCTCGCTCTCGCCCTGCACGAAGATGCGCCCGGCCGCCGGAAAATACTCCGCCGCCTTGTGCGCCACCTCGCTCGCCGGCGTGATCGGATAGCCAAAGTAGCCCTCCGCGCCAGCATAGAGCGCGCCAATCACCACCGCTTCATTGCCTTTGACAAACTTGGTCACTGCGCACCTCCCTGCTTCTCGGGCTTGCAGATATGCAGCGCGTAGGGCTCCGGGCAGTTATAGAAGCAGATGCCGCAGCCAATGCAGCCCGAGCCCTTATACGCCACGGCCTTCACGCCATAACGGTTATACACCTCGGAAATGCCCAGGCACCCCCGCGGACACGCCGCCGCGCACCGTCCGCAACTCTTGCAGCAGTCGCTTTCGATCCGCGGATAGGGCAACGCGAATTCCTGTTCCACGCAACGCTCCTTTCATACGCGCACTCGGCAAGGCACAATCTGCCCCTTGCCATTGCGCCAAGAGTCTAGCAAACCCCACTGCTCGCGCGCAAGCGCTCGCAGAGCCGACAGTGCGCGTTCCGCGACGGAGAGGGTGGGGGAGGTAAAACGAAGTGCCCAGCTTCAGACGCCCCGCACCGCTTTACATTTTTGTCCGCCCCGGGTTCGCCTCGAGGTAGGCCCGGGTTCGAGGT
>CAMGJH010000252.1 GCA_946056345.1 uncultured Lentisphaeraceae bacterium
CGCGTTGCTCGGGCTTTGGCTCAACCGCACCATCCCCTTCCCGGCAACCTTCCAATTGCCGAGCATCTACGCGCTGTGGGCGGCGGCCTCGCTCTTCATCCTTCTCCCGGCCGGAGAGGGCACCCCTGCGCGCGGCTGGTTCCTCTTCGGGGGCGCGCTGCTGCCCTTTTCACTCTACTTCTTTACCGTCTTCCTGCCCCTTCTGCCCTTGGTGCTGCCCGGGTGCATCGTCTTTGGCGGCGGGCTGCTGCTCCTGGTCCCGCTCTGCTTCCTGCTCCTCCACCTCGCTGCCCTGACGCGTTGCGCCCGCCAGGCCGACTTCCGCCGCCCGCGCACCCCCTTCCTCCTGGCCACGCTGTCCGCCCTTCTCCTGCCGCTCGCCTTCCTGGTGCAGACCGAGCGCGACCGCGCCGAGGTCCACGCGCTCATCGAGGCCATTGCCAAGCCCGACTACACGGCCGCCGCCGACACCGTGCCTCTGCCGCCGGAGGTGGTTGCGCGCGCCGGCAGGACCACGCTGGACCTGACGGAGGGCTTCTCCCTGCCGCTTCTCTCGGCTTGGCGCAAAAAGCGGATCTTCGGGGGAATGCGTCCGCGGCGAGAAACGCTTGAGGCCATTCGCGCCCGGCTGAACGCCTCCGAGATAATCTCCTTCGACTTCGCCGAAATCTTCCAGTCGCAGATGACGCGCGCTGCCACCAACCCCCAGCGTTGGTCGCCGCCGACCACCGACCAGGGAGCCCAGGCCTCCTTCAAGGGCCCGACCGATGGGCGCCGGTTGACCGTTGCGCTCACGATTCTGCCGCAGCCGCCGAAGAATAGTTGGAACTCCGCTGCGCCCGACTTCGCCGCGCCGGTCACCCTCGCCGAGGGGGTCTGGGTGACCGGCCTGCGCCTCAAGCTGCCCAATGGCGGCGACTGGAAGGAGGCCACGCGCCGCGACCGCCGGGTGGCCACATGGGTCTACGAGAGTCTGCGCTCGGCCGCAACCAGGCGGCTCGACCCCGCCCTGCTGGTGCTGGATTCCGCCACGCGCGGACGCCTCGCCGTCGCCCCCCTCACCGAAGCGCGCGAGGTGGAGATCGACCTGCTGATGCCCGAACCCTATTGGTGCGATCGGCCGATTACCATCGGCGCGGCCGCGCCCGAACTGCCGCGCCCCGAAGGTGCCCCCGAGCCGGTGTGGGTCGATCAGCCGGCGGCAACGGTCTTCCTCATCGCGCCGGGCATTGCCGGGGACTTCGCCGAGGTGTCGGGTCCGGCGCTCTACCTGCGGGCCGGGCAAGAGATCCGCGTGAGCGAGACGCCGCCGGCCTGGGTCTCCTCGCCGGTCGAGCAGGTGGATGCCGAGCGCGCCATCCGCTTTGCGCGCGGCAACCTCTACGCCCGCGGTTGGCGCGTGGGGGAGGTGCACTTCCTGGGCGAGGGGTGGAAGAAGGTCCAAAACGCCCTGCCCCCCGAGCCGCCCCACCGCCAACTCCCCAAGCTCCCGCCCGACGATCCCTGGCAGCTCGGCGCCCAGGCCTGGCAACTTGCCGAAGCCCTCGAGCACTCCCCCGCCCTCCCCCATCGCGAGGCCATCCGCGAGCTCGCCAATCGCGCCCACATCCTCACCCCCAGCGAGGCCCTCATCGTCGTGGAGACCGAAGCGCAAGAGCGCGGTCTCGCCGCCGCCGACCGCGCCCACCGCGAGGTCGATAGCGCCTTCACCATCCTCGACGAGCCCACCCCCCAAGACGCCCCCGCCTTCCTCCTCCTCCTCGCCCTCCTCGCACTCGCGCTCTGCGTGCGCCGCGCCTGGCGCGCAAGAAAATACGGTAGCGTGAACGCAAAGTGACGTGGGGCCCTGCTCCACCCCCCGCGCCCGCTGGGAGCAGGGGAGCTTACGAAGCTTCCAGGTCTTGTGCTATTGCTCTCCCATCGAAGGCGGAACCGTGCTGCAACATTGAACGTTGGTAAGGCGGTTCCACCTTCGTGTTTCCACTCACTTGAGTGCGCGAGAAGCAAGATGCCGCTGCCCCCGTTCTTGAGGCTCCTTCGCCCCCTCCGCGTTCTTACGACGATGGCCAGTCGGCGAGAAAGCGCTTGAGGAGAAAGGCACAGAAGTAAGGGAAAGTGGTGACGGTCTCAGTGCGTCCAATGTTGCTCCGCGAAAACTTGATGCCGTGGCGAATGTCTGGGTAATGGGAAGAGGCGATGAGGGTCTGCAGCGAGCGCGAGGCGGAGGTGCCGGCTTTGACCTCCACGGGAAGAAGGCAATCTGCGGTGCGAACGAAGAAGTCCATCTCAAGCGTGGAATCCGGGCGTTTGTAGTAATAGAGATCGTAGCCGGACTTGGAGAGCGCTTCGGCCACAAAGTTCTCGTAGAGGGCTCCTTTGTAGACACCGAGGTTGCGGTTCTTGCGAAGATCATCGGCCGCTTCGTCATCGAGCATCGCAATGAGGAGGCCGGTATCGGCGAGGTAGAGCTTGTATTTGCTCTCGTCGTAATTGCCCTTGAGGGGAAGGGCGGGGAAGTTGAGGCAGTGGCAGATGGAGATGACACCGGCATCAAGCAGCCACTGGACGCAACCAAAGTACTCGCGCGAACGGGCCCCTTTGGCAATGGTGGAGAACTGAAACTTCTTGTTCTCTTTGGCCAGTTGCGGCGGGATGTGGTTGAAGACGGCACGAATGCGTGCGCGGTCAAGGCCGGCGGCGTATTTTTGGATGTCTTCGCGGTAGTCTAGCAAAAGTTGATTTTGGACCGCAGGGACCTGCTCGAAGGTGCGGTTGCGGACATAGCGTTGGAGCACGGCAGGCATGCCGCCGAGGAGCACAT
>CAMGJH010000253.1 GCA_946056345.1 uncultured Lentisphaeraceae bacterium
GGCTTGGGGACAGCGGAGGCGAGGCGCTCGGCGGAGGCGACTAACTCGTGGCGGGCGGAGGAGCGGATGGCAGAGGGGGCTTCCTTGGGGGGGAGGGTGCGGTGGGCACCGGTGTGGATGGGCTCGTGGGGCTTCTCGGGGAGGCCGCGGACATTGGGGTGGGAGACGGGGCCTAGGTTGTCGCCGCGGCCTTCGGCGGCAAGGAGGGCGTTGTAGTCGGCCTCGAGGGGCTTGGGGTCGATGCCCAGCTCGCGGCAGTAGTTGCGGATGTAGCCGCGGCCGTAGGCGGGGGCTACGATGCGCTTGAGGTTCTCGGTCTCGAGCATCTCGACGAAGCAGGTGCGCATATTCATCCGTTCGGCGATGTATTCGCGCGTCCAGCCGTATTCCAAACGCTTCTGTTTGAGGATTTCACCAAATGCCATAGCTGCTCTCCTTGGGGGGCCTAGCGCTCGGGGGCGTCGAGGCTGGCGGGGTCAAAGTCGCCCAGGTCGGGGATGTCGGCGTCGGCCGGGAGGGCCTCGTCGGTGGGTTCGTAGGTAAAGTCTTGGGGTGGGGGGGCCTCGGGGGCGGCCTCGGCTGAGGCGGCTTCGGAGGGGAGACGCTCTTCGAGCTCGCGCTGGGCGATGGCGTTGAGGTCCACGAGGATTTCGCGCGAGCCGCCGGCCTTGCCGCCGGGGCCGATGATGCCACGCTCTTCGAGCATATCGGTGATGCGCCCGGCCTTGTTGTAGCCGATTTTGAGGCGGCGCTGGAGGGCGGAGGTGGAGAAGCGCCCGGTCTGGCGGATGTACTCGAGGGCGCGCTGGTAGAGGCCTTCGTCGCTCTTGTCATCCTCGGGGCCGAGGTTGATGGCCGCGTCGTCGAGGGTGCCGGGGGCGTCGGAGACGAACTCGGAGATGAGCGAGGAGACGTCGTCCTGGGGCTTGTCTTCCTTGATGCGGTCGATGGTGTCGGCCAAGACGTGGTCGAAGGCGGGGCCGGCTTGGTCCTTGATGAAGTTGCAGATGCGGGCGATCTCGCCATCGCTGACCCAGGCGGCCTGGGAGCGCTCGGGGGCGCGGCCACCGCGCGCCAGGAGCATATCGCCCTTGCCGATGAGGTTCTCGGCGCCAACTTCGTCGAGGATGGTGCGCGAGTCGTTGCCTTGGGTGACGCGCAGGGCGATGCGGCCGGGGATGTTGGCCTTGATGGTGCCGGTAATGACGTTGGTGGTGGGGCGCTGGGTGGCGATGATGAGGTGGAGCCCAGCGGCGCGGGCCTTCTGGGTGAGGGAGGTGATGGGGGGCTCGATGTCGGACTTCACGTCGAGCATCAGGTCGGCGAGCTCGTCGATGATGATGACGATGTAGGGGAGGCGCTGGGTGGGGTTCTCGCGGTCGGGGAGCGGGGCGTCGGCGCGGCGGTTGTAGTCGGTGATGTTGCGCACGCCGTAGCGCTGGAGGAGCTTGTAGCGGCGGTTCATCTCCATCACCGCCCAGCGCAGGACGAAGACGACCTTCTTGGGCTCGACGACGACGGGGTTGAGCAGGTGCGGCAGGTCGTCGTAGGCGGTGAACTCCACGCGCTTGGGGTCAACCATAATCAGGCGCAGCTGGTCCGGCCGCCGGCACATCAAGAGCCCCACGAGCATATCGTTGACGGCCACGGACTTGCCCGAGCCGGTGCCGCCGGCGACGAGGAGGTGGGGCATCTCGGCCAGGTCCACGATGAGGTCGCCGCCGGTGGCGAGCTTGCCCAGCGCCAGGGGCAGGGCCATCTTGCGCTCGGCCTGGCGCCAGGCATCCCCCTCGAGGACTTCGCGTAGCGTGACGGACTGGCGGACGGTGTTGGGGACTTCGATGCCCACCACGTCGCGCCCCGGGATTGGCGCCTGAATGCGGATACTCTCGGCGCGCAGGGCCATCAGCAGGTTGCTCTCGTAGGTCTTGAAGCGCTCGAGCTTCACGCCGGGCGCGGGCATCACCTCAAAGAGGGTCAGCACCGGGCCGCGGATTTGGCCGACCACCTGCGCGGCGATGCCGAACTGCTGGAAGACGCTCTCGATGGCGGCGATGGCCAGCTGCAGGTCGTCGGCGTCCTTGGCGCGCGGCGGAATGGGGTCGAGCAGGTCGGTCGAGGGCATCGTGTAGTCGGGCACCTCGGACTCGGGGGGGAGGTCATTGTCGTTGGCGGCGAGAGCGGGCCCTGTGACGGACTTGAGCGGGGAGACGGGCTTGAGGGCAGAGGGGCTATCGCCACTGAGGGCGAAGGGCGGCTCGGGGGCCGGCGCAGGGGGCGGGGACTGAGGCGCGCGCTGCGGCTCCGGGGCGGGCTTGGGCTCCGGGGCGGGCTTGGGCTCGGGAGGGGTGGGGCGCTCGCCGAGGGAGAGCTGGGCCTCATTCTCTTGGCGCGGGGCGTAGGCGCCGGCATTCCAGTCGGCCCCGCCATTGGCTTCGGGGGCGGCGCGGCGGGAGAGGAGGTCGCGCGGGTCGAGCGCTTCGGCGGCGGCTTCGGCCTTGCGGCGGAAGAGGGCGGTGACGAAGCCGCGGAGGCTCTTGGCGCTATCGGGCCCGGGTTTGGCGGCGGCCCGGCCCGCGTTGCGGGCGAGCAAGGCCCGGGTGGCCTCGTCCTCCGCCCCGGGTTCGCTCTGCGGCTCGCGCGGCATTGTCAGGCGAACGAGCAGGAGGAGGGTGTTGCGCACGCCGACGATGAGGAGGGTGAAGACGAGCGTCAGCGCCCACAGGAGCAGTTGCAGGCCAAAGGTGCCCAGGAGCGGGCGTTCCCGGCATACGATCACTCTCCAAAATAGATCTCTTTCATTCGCTCGTGGA
>CAMGJH010000254.1 GCA_946056345.1 uncultured Lentisphaeraceae bacterium
TAGCATCGCTGACCAAAGGTCTTCATCAGCCAGGTCTTCCCAACTTGCCGTGCACCCTTCAAGACCAACGGCTTACGATTAGACTGCGCTTTCCATTTCCGCAATGCTTGAAAGGCTGTTCGTTCCATTCCGCCTCCTTTTCCTTGGGTTTCAGCGATAGTGTAGCACATTTTTCCGGGTTTTTAATGGCGGTTTTGTCATTTTTTCCGATGTTCCGGTTTTCTTTTGCACATTTTCCCGAATCCTGGGCAAGATCTCGAAGCCCCTCCCATTACCCCGCTTCTCGCGACCTCCACGTATTGTAAGATCAATGATGACCTTACGCCCCCGTGTCACGAATCGCCAACACCCGCGCTGGGAGCAAATTGTGCCCAATGCGAATGATGACTTCTGAACCAACTGTCGGGATTTCTTTCACACCCCTAGTGTTGCGTAGAAGCCAGCCAGAGTCAAGTCCGTTTGCTTCATATAAGGCTATCTCTCGAGGTGAGAGTTTTTCAACACATTATCTAAGACAAAAGAGTGCCGACTGGAAAATCAAGTCGGCACATTATATCTTGGGTTGTGTCTGAAACAGGGTCAAAGTATCACATTGGTGCCTTGAAGGCAAATTGATTTCAAATGGGTTTGCCCTTGTGGTATCTAAGGGCGTAGGGGAAAGAAGGCTTCAAGAGAGGGTTACAACAGATGTATGTTATGTCTGTTTTACCTCGTAGGCGGCGGTCTTTTTAAGGCGGTGGGTGCGGACGAGTTCGAGTTCGGCGACCCATTGGGGGGCGGTTTCGCGGGCGTGGGAGATGATATTGCGGATTTGGCGGTCGGTGAGGTGGTAGCGTGCGGCGAGTTCCTTGGCGGTGATGGGGCGGTTAGGGGCGTTTTTGGCGGAGGCGGTGGCCCAGGCTTGGAGGATTTCACGGTCGCGAGGGGAGAGGGTGGCGAGGGCGTGTGAGAGGCCGTCTTGGAGGGTGGTGTGCCGGGTGGCTTGCTGTTGGATGAGCGATTGGAGGGCGCGAGAGTCGTGGCACTTGAGGCACAGGGCAGTTCGCCCACACGGCAAGGATTCTTCCTTTGGGGAGACGGCGATGGGGAGACCTTGAGGGAGGAGCGTTCGTGCCTCCTCGGCCCAATAGTGGAGGTCTTCGAGGGAGAGGTCGTCGGGGTCCGCCTCGGGCGAGAGGACCAAGAGGAGGCAGCGGAGTTGGCCTGAGGCGAACTGTTGGTGTTTCTCTGCGATGGTCTTTCGCCATTCGGAGGCAGAGCGCGGGGCGATGAGGAGGCCGCGCTCAGCCTCGTTCATTTGTGGACACTGAAAGGTTTGGACGATGGGAGGCGTATCGGGTGGTGGGAGGTCGACAAGCAATGTGCCATCGGTGAAGAGGTCAGAGAGGTTGGCAAAGTTCATTTTCTAAAGCCGCCGAGAGGCGTGGTGAAGTGGTGAAGGGGGTCAAGCATCTTGAGGAGGTAGGGGATGGTCAAGAAGGTTTTGGGGTTAAGAGACGCAGAGACTTCGTGTGAGTCTTTATGAAAAGAGACACTGAAGGGCGTTAAGCGCACCTTGTCTTCTCCGATAGGGCGGGCCATCAGTGAGATGGACTTGGCTCGATGCCAGTGAAAGGGGGTGGCCTCTTCAGGGTCAATGAAGCCATCGCCCTTGAAGCGAATCTTCTTGATGAGTCCATCTTTTCCGGGGGTGTCATAGTCCAACGCCTTTAGGCTTAGGAAACGCCACGGATAAGCGGGGTTTTCCCGTGTTGGACGCAAGCAATCGGTTGGAAGGGTTCGGATGGACTCAAAGTTAAATGAGGAGACTGAGAAGAAATACTGCGGGTTCGAAATGAACTTCACGCAAAAGAGGGGAGCCAAGATGGAACACAGCGCATGACGCTCTCGCTCATCTGTACACAAGGGCGCGTGAACGTAGAGATCCCCGTGCAGATAATCGAAAAAGAAAATCGTCGTCTCGCAGGGGATGTAACGGAGATGGCTTGGGCGTTCGGCCTCATAGGTGCGCACGTGCTTATCGCTCCCGGCGAACCAAACGGCGAACATCCAAATGCGGTAGGCGACTGGCCTAAGGCAACAGGTCACTCGATTCTGGGGCCGATTAAAGAAGTCTGCAACCCCTCGGGCCATCGCATCCAGGATGGCTTCATCATTCAACTTTTCGGGCTCGAAGGTCTCTGGCAGACCGAACACAGCATATTTCCGCGCAGCCGGGCGCAGAATGGCGCTATTGTAGACACAACTCCTCTCCATTTTGGTCTCCTTTCTGAAAGGCGGTTGTCTGGTTAATCGAAAGCGGTGATTCACTCAAATCGCCGCCATTCTATCAAAACGTAGAAGAGAATGTTACGCGCTTTTTAGCGAGAGAAATAAAGGTTACACTTCTCTGGAGGTTCCCCATTTTTTGAACAGCACAAAGAATAACTTATTCAATTCTAAGGGAGATGTGTATCTTCAATCGTGTAACAAGTAAAAAATGAGTATGAGAGCGCAGAGCGTTCTCCGAGGGGCGGGTGTAAAGGAAGGGGGAGGTCTGGGTCGATTAAGTGAAGTCTAGACCAAAATGTATAAAGAGGGTGAGCTCCTTTTCGCTCGGAGGCATTTTTAGCGTCGATGAGCTCCATCTGCGGCCATGTGCGAGGACTTCGCGAGTGCCGTCGGCGATTGCGTAAAAGTGATATTCGGGCACTACGTGAATTCGAATCGCTTTGTATGCAATTGTTGCTGCAATGACAGCATGTTTTTTGGTGTTACACTTCGCATTTTAGCGAAGATTATGCAAGAAGGCGACTT
>CAMGJH010000255.1 GCA_946056345.1 uncultured Lentisphaeraceae bacterium
CCACTACTACCGCGACGCGCCAAAGGTCGAGAAGGTGCCTGAGTGGGCCATGCAGCCGCACTTGGAGCAGCGCTACTTCGACGTGCTCGCCTCGCTGGCTCGGCGCGGCCGGATGGAGATCCGCACCGGGATGGAGTTCGACTGGCTCGACGGGTCGGCCGAGTGGCTCGCGCCAATGGCCAACGACCCCCGGCTGGACTACGCCATTGGCTCGGTCCACTATCTCGGCTGCGAGAGCTTCGACTCCTCGCGCGCCTACTGGGAGAAGCTCTCGGAGGAGGAGGTCAACGCCGCCAACCGCCGTTACTGGATAACCGTCCGCGAGATGGCTGAGAGCGGCCTCTTTAACATCGCCGGCCACCTTGACCTCATCAAGAAGTTCGACTTCTATCCCACTGAGGATGTCACCCCCCTCATCCGCGATGCCCTCGATGCCATCAAGGCCGCGGATATGACCGTGGAGCTCAACACCTCGGGTTGGGCCAAGGACTGCAAGGAGTGCTACCCCAGCGAGGCCATCCTCCGCGCCTGTCTCCACCGCGAAATCCCCGTCACCGTCTCGGCCGATGCCCACCGCGCCCGTTTCGTCTGCGCCAACTTCAACCGCGCTTACGAGCTGCTCGCCCGCGTGGGCTACACCCAGATTGCCCGCTTCCGCAACCGCGAGCGCTTCCTTGAAGCGCTGGAAGCCTGATTCCGAAAGGACCTTATGCCTGCTTATCTCCTCTGGCCGATTTCGATTGTGCTGGCGCTCGTGCTCTTTAGTTTGGCCGTCTTTATCCACGAGCTGGGCCACTTCGTTGTGGCGCGGCTGTTGGGGCTGCGCGCCGACGTCTTCTCCATCGGCTTTGGGCCGGCGCTCTGGAAGCGGCAGCTGGGCAGCACCGAGGTGCGCCTTTCGGCAATTCCCTTCGGCGGCTACGTCTCCCTGCCGCAGCTCGACCCCGAGGGGATGGAGAAGCTGCAGGGCGGCGGGGAGCATCTGCCCCCGGCCGCGCCCTGGAAGCGCATCCTCGTGGCCGTGGCCGGGCCGATGGGCAACGTGGTCTTGGCTCTGATTTGCGCCTGCGCCATTGCCTGGTTCGCCCCGCCCGAAGCGACCGGCGCCTCCACGGAGATTGGCTATGTGGAGCCCAAGAGCAACGCCTGGGCTGCCGGGCTGCGCGTGAAGGACCGTATTGTGACGGTTGAGGGGCGCGCGGTGCAGTCGTGGTCGGACGTGATGACCGAGTGTATGCTGGCCGGGGGGAGCAATGAGACGGTCCGCCTGACGATTGAGCGCGTCGGCGAGCGTCGGGAGATTGCCACTGTGCTCGATGCACCCCTGGGCGATGCAGAGAGCGGGATGTGGACGATTGGCGGAGTGATGCGCGGTCCGCTCGAGCTGGGCATCTCTGAGGTCTCCCCCGACACCCCTGCCGCGCAGGCCGGGCTCCAGGCCGGCGAGGTCATCCTCACGGTCAATGGCGAACCCTTCACCCACTTTGCCCAGATCCAAGAGCGCGCCGACCCGCTGGCCCCGGTGGTGCTGCAGGTCCGCCCCTTCGTCCAGCCCGAGATGCCGGCCCGCACCGTCACGGTCCAGCCGGCGGTGCTCGAGGCGATTGCAGGCGAGGCGACGGACGCCAAGCCGCGCCTGGGTGTCATCTTGGGCTTCTTCACGCAGCGGCACTTCCAGTGGATGACCGAGCGGAGCGTCGGGGCGCAGTTGCGCTCGGATGCCGCCGGGGTTTGGCGCGTGCTGAGCGCGCTCACGGCCCCCAAGCACGCCGGCGAGCGCGGCCGTGTGGCCAAGAGTCTGGGCGGACCGCTGGCGATCTTCACCATCCTCGTACAGGTTATCCAGGTGGGGCTGTGGGTGAGCCTGGGCTTTCTGCGCCTGATTTGCATCAACCTGGCCATCCTCAACCTTCTGCCCCTGCCGGTGCTCGATGGCGGGCACATCCTCTTTGCCCTCTTTGCCACGGTCGCGCGCCGCGAGGTGCCGGCCAAAGTGGTGGGCTACCTCACCAACGCCTTCGCGGTCCTGCTCATCGGCGTGATGCTGTGGTTCCTGTACAGCGACGCGATGCGCCTCTTCTAGAAAGGAGCCAAGCATGACGCTGCGCACCCAAACCCGCCGCCTTCACATCGGCCCTGTGGCCATTGGGGGCGGCGCGCCTATCTCCGTCCAGACGATGGCCAACGTCCCGACGGCCGACACCGCCGCCGTCCTCCGCCAAATCGACCGCGCGGCCGACTTGGGGTGCGACCTCTTCCGCGTGGCCGTCCCCGACGCCGAGGCCGCCGCTGCGCTCAAGCCCCTCTGCGCCAAGAGCCGTCTGCCCCTTATTGCCGATATTCACTTCGACTACCGCCTCGCCCTCGCCGCCATTGAAGCCGGCATCGACGCACTGCGCATCAACCCCGGCAACATCGGCGGGGCCGACCGCGTCCGCGCCGTGGTGGAGGCCGCCAAAGCCCGCCACATTCCCATCCGCATTGGGGTCAACGGCGGATCGCTCGGCAAACAGCTCCTGGCCAAATATGGCACGGCCACCCCCGAGGCCCTCGTCGAGAGCGCCCTCGATCACGTCCGGCTCCTGGAAGAATTGGATTTCCGCGACATCAAGATTTCCGTCAAGGCCTCCGACATTCCCCGCACCCTCGCGGCTTACCGTCTGCTGGCCACCAAGGTCGATTACCCCCTGCACCTGGGCCTCACCGAGGCCGGCACCGCCCTGCGCGGCACCGTCACCTCCTGCGTCGCCCTCTCGCGCCTGCTGGAGGAGGGGCTGGGCGACACCCT
>CAMGJH010000256.1 GCA_946056345.1 uncultured Lentisphaeraceae bacterium
GCTTCGAGCGCTTCAATTCGGTCGAGGCCGTGCAGTTTGCCGAGTTGGTGGCTTTGGCGGCTCGGACGGCGGATGGCGACTTGGAGAGTTTTCGGCGCAGCTATGCGCAGGGTGATATGGCCTTTGTGCGGAGTTTTGGGTGTCGGGCGGATGAATGCACCGGCAGCAAGTGCCCGCACTACCGCCGCTGTTTCCTGATGCAGGCGCGCCAAGCGGCGTTGCAGGCGCACCTGGTGATTGCCAACCACGCCCTGGTCTTTGCAGAACTGAGCAAGCCCGGCACCCTCCTCCCGCCGCACGCCCAGATTGTCTTCGACGAAGCGCACAACCTCGAGGGCGCGGCCACGCAATTCCTCTCGGCTGAGCTCTCGGCCCGGACGCTCTACGACCTTTGCCAACGCTTCGCGCCGAGCAAGGGCCGCGAGGCCGGGAGTCTCTACCAGCAGCTGCGCAAGGACTTTGTGGATGACGACCTGCACACGCCCACGCGCAAGGTGGAGTTGGCGGCCCGCCTGGCGGACCTGCGCAAGGGGGCCGTGGAGCTCTCCAAGGTCGGCTCCGAGCTCTTCGAGCAGTTCGGCGAGGTGATGTCCGCCGCGCCGGAGAGTGCCGTGCGTTATCGCTCGGTGCCGGATAAGACCCTGCCGCCGCTGCCCGATGGTTCGGCGCAGTTCCGGCGCGAAGTCTGCCTCAACGGCCGCTTCTTTCAGCCGGCTGAGGCGGTGATGGACGCGCGCGCCATTGGCGAGCGCGTGGCGGCCATCAAGCAGCAGTTGGGCGAGACGGCGCGGAGGCTCGATGGCTTTTTGAGCGAAATCGCCCAAACCGTCCAGCCGGCGGGGGACCGGGAGAACCGTTGGGAGGATCTGGAGGCGGCTATTGAGAACGCCAAGAACTCGCTCGCCGAGTTCGGGAATGTGTTGGAGGCTATCGTGCAGGGGCAGGATGGCGGGATGGTCTATTGGATGAGCCGCGCGATGACGCACGAGAAGACGGTCTCGCTGATGGCCGCCCCGCTGGACATCGCCCGGCAGTTGGCCAAGCTCCTCTACGCCACCAAGCAGACGCTCATCTTTTCCTCGGCCACGTTGCGTATCCATAACACCTTTGACTATCTGCGCCGCCGCTTGGGGCTGGGTTTCGTTGAGCCCGCCAATCGGGTGCGCGAGTTCGTGGCCGAGAGTCCCTTCGACTATCCCCGGCAGTGCTGCGTGGCGGTGCCGGACTTCCTGCCGGAGGTTATCCACGGCGAAGCCTATGCGCTGGAGTTCTCGCGCCTGATGTATCAACTCTTCGTGGCGGCCCAGGGGCGGTCGCTGGTGCTCTTTACCTCCTACGAGATGATGAGCGCGTGCGCCGAGTTGCTGGAGCCGCACCTGAAGGCTAAGGGCATCGACCTGCTGGTTCAGTCGCCCAGCCTGGGGCGCGATGCGATGACCGAGACCTTCCGGGCGCAGTCCCGCCCGACGGTTCTCTTTGGCACGCAGAGCTTCTGGGAGGGCGTGGATGTGGTGGGCGATGCGCTCAGCTGTGTGGTCATTGCGCGCCTGCCCTTCGAGAGCGTGGCCGACCCCCTGCTCAAGGCGCGCTGCGAGCAGATTGAGAGCGAGGGCCGCTCCTCCTTCATCGAGCTCTCGGTGCCCCAGGCGGTCATCCGCTTCCGGCAGGGCTTCGGACGCCTCATTCGCAGCCGCTCCGACTGCGGGATGGTGGTGGTGGCCGATTCGCGCATCGTGCGCAAGAGCTATGGCCGTAGCTTCTCCGACTCGCTTCCCACGGCAGTCGAGGTCTTTACGACGCGCCGTCAGCTGACCGATCGCTTCCGGGCGTTGCTTGGGCCGCAGAGCCCTCGCCGCGAAGCTTGAGGAGAATCCACCCGGCAATCAGGGCAACGGCCACCGCCGTCGTGCGGTTGACCCACGGCGCGGCTTCGGGAAAGCGCTCTAGGAAGCGCGCGAGTGCGCCGCCGGCTAGGGCGAAGGAGCCCATCACCGTGAAGGCGCAGAGGGCAAAGAGCGCGCCCAGCAGGAAGAGGCCGGCGCGGCGGTTGCGGCAACCCTCCGGCAGAAAGCGCGGCAGGAAGGCGATAAAGAAGAGGATGACCTTGGGGTTCGAGAGGTTGAGGAGGATGCCTTTGAGGTAGAAGCCCTGGAGCGTCCCGGCCTCGGCCTGTGCGGTGGCCAGGCCGCTTCCCCACATCTGCCAGGCCACATAGAAGAGGTAGCCGGCCCCCAACGCCGAGATGACCGACCCCGCGCGCGGCCAGCGGTTGAGCAGCTCGGCCACGCCCAGGACCGCCAGGGTAATATGCACGCAGAGCCCCGAGATGAGCCCCAGTGTAACGGCCAGCCCGGCCGGGAAGCCATACGCGGCCGACTGCGTCAGCACAAAGCAGTTGTCCGGCCCCGGTGCCAAGGCCAGGAGCAGGGAGGCAATCAAGTAGGCGAGGAGTCTCATCGGGCGGCGCGCTTGAAGTGGGCGTTGAACCAGTCGGCCACGACATCGCGCGGCAGACCCATCACATTGGTGTAGGAGCCCACGCGCTCGGCGATGAGCAGCTCGCCCAGGGCGTTGATGTCGTAGGCGCCGGCCCGGTCGAAGGGCTGGACGCGGTCGAGATACTCCTGCACCACCTGGACCCCATAGTCCTTGAAGCGCAGCGAAGTGGCTTCAATCCGCAGACTGGGCTCGGTGGCGTGCGGCGGCATCAGCGTCAGTTCGGTGTAGACGGCCGGACACTGCCCGGCATAGTCGAGGAGCC
>CAMGJH010000257.1 GCA_946056345.1 uncultured Lentisphaeraceae bacterium
CCCACCCCGGCCACGTCTACACCCGCGCCCAAATCGTCGCCCGCACCAAAGGCGAGGACTACCCTGTCACCGACCGCGCCGTCGACGTCACCGTCGTCTCCCTCCGCCGCAAACTCGGCCCTTTCGGCGAACGCCTCGAAACCGTCCGCGGCGTGGGATACCGGATGCGCGCTTGACGCGCGTGCTCGCGTTGCTCGCAGAGAACAGATGGCAGATGACAGATGACAGGCCCCTCCACCATCACCCGTCTTGGAATACGCCCTGTCGGCTATCGCCTGTCGCCTATCGACAGCTTCTCCCCCTTCCCCCTTTACGCCTACCCCCTGTTTTGGGCTGGGCCTTACACATCAAGCGCCAGCTGCTGTCCGCTGTCGGCTGTCCGCTGTTAGCTCTCTTCCTATGAAACATCGCGATTTGCTTCTCTTGTCCCTGCCGGCGAGTTTGCTGGCCTTGGCGTTGCTCACCGGGATTTTGCTCTTCGCCCAATACCAAACCTTCAAGCGCGGCACCCTGGCCGAGGCGCGCGAAAGTTTATCCCAGCGCACCCACTTTATCGCCGAGACCCTCTTGCCAGACCTGCGCGAGGGGAAGCTGACGGCCGTGGCCCGCCGCGTTGACCGCTTCCGCGGCCACCCCCTGCGCGTGACGGTTATTGCCCCCGATGGCACCGTGGTGGCCGATTCCGAAGCCACGGCCGCGGACCTCCCGAACCACGCCCAGCGCCCCGAGGTCTCCGCCGCCGCGCGCGCCACCACGCCCGCCGCGCAAGATGACTTCTCGGTCCGCTACTCCTCCACCTCCCAGGCCTACCTCCTCTACCACGCGCTGCGCGCCGAGCACTGGGTGGTGCGCACGGCCCTGCCGTTGGCCACCATTACCGACTCCCTCGACCAGATGCGCCGGGCGGTGGCGCTCTCGATGCTCTGCGGAGCCGGCCTGGCCCTCCTGCTTTTGGGCTACCTCTTCCTGCGCGTGCGGCCGCAGTTTGTCGCCTTGCAGAGTGCGGCGATTGCCATTGCCCGCGGCAAGCTTGATACGCCCATCACCCCGCCCGAGGGCGGCCCCCTGCGCGAGCTCGCCCAGGCCATCGCCAGTATGGGCCGCCAACTGCGCGTGCGTATCAATCAGCTCGGTCGCGAGCGCAATGAGTTCGACGCGCTCATCAATACGATGCGCGAGCCGCTCCTCCTCGTCGCGCACAATGGCGAAGTGCTCCGCGCCAACCGCGCCGCCGCCCACCTCTTTGGTCCGGCCATTCGCCAAGCGGGCTTCCGCATCGAGCGCACCGCCTCGGCCGAACTCGTCGGCTACGTCCGCACCGCCTTCAGCGAGCCCACCCTCCACGCCCGCGAGCTGCCCTTCGATGACGGCACCTCCCAACGCACCCTCCTGGCCCACGCCGTGCGGATGGAGCGCGATGGCGAACTCTGCCTCCTGCTCGTTCTCACCGACCTGACCGACCTGCGCCGCCTTGAAAGCTTCCGCTCCGACTTCGTGGCCAACGTCTCTCACGAGATCAAGACCCCCCTGACCGCCATCCTCTCCACCGTCGAGACCCTGCGCGACACGCCCCTCGATCCCCCCGCCCAGACCCACTGCCTCGACATCCTCGACCGCCAGTCCCGCCGCCTCAACGCCCTGGTGCGCGACATCCTCTCCCTCGCCGCCATCGAGCGCCGCCAAGGCGCCCCCGAGCAAGACTTCCGCCCCTGCAACCTCGGCCTCCTCTGCCAAGGCGCCGCCGCCCTGGTTCAAGACGAAGCCGACCGCGCCCACATCCCCATCCGCCTCTCCCTCCCCTCCGAGCCCCTCACCCTGCGCGGCGACCCCCGCCTCCTAGAGCAGGCCATCGTCAACCTCCTCTCCAATGCCCTGCACTACGCCACCGGCACCCCCGCCATCGATCTCTCCCTCGAGCGCGCCGACCACACTGCCCGCATCGCCGTCCGCGACTACGGCTGCGGCATCGCCTCCGAACACCTCCCCCGCCTCTTCGAGCGCTTCTACCGCGTCGACAAAGACCGCTCCCGCGAGCGCGGCGGCACCGGCCTAGGCCTAGCCATCGTCAAACACACCGCCCTCCTCCACCACGGCTCCGTCACCGTCGATTCCACCCCCGGCCAAGGTTCCACCTTCACCCTCACCCTCCCCCTCGCCTGAGCCCCCGCAACGCTCGGTACCCCAATTGGGGAACAGGGCATTCCCCAATTGGGGTACACGCAGTATGCCAATTAGGGTACGCCCTCAGCGCGGAGGGCGCTTATTTCATCGAGGGGAGGACGATGCCGCGCATGATGACGCGCTGGCAGAGGAGGAAGACGGCGGCGGTGGGGATGGAGACGAGGACAAAGCCGGCCATTACGACCCAGGGGGTGCCGGCGAAGTTACGGCTCATTTGGTAGAGCCAGACGGAGAGGGTCCAGTGGCTTTGCTTTTGGCAGACGAGGAGGGCCCACTCCCAGGAGTTGTAGGCGGCGACGAAGGCGTTGAGGGCGTTGACGGCGAGGATGGGGGTGGTCATCGGGAGGGTGATGCGGCGGAAGATTTGCCACTCAGAGGCGCCATCGATGGTAGCGGCCTCGTAGAGTTCACGCGGCAGGGCGTCGAAGAAGCCTTTGAGGATGAAGATGGAGAGGCCGTTGGCGACGGTGGGGAGGATGAGGGCGGCGAAGGTGTTGAGGAGGCCGAGCTCGCGGATGAGGACGAAGCCGGGGATGGCGGTGACAGCGGCGGGGAAGGCCATCGTGGCCAGGAGGAAG
>CAMGJH010000258.1 GCA_946056345.1 uncultured Lentisphaeraceae bacterium
AGCAGGCCACTGCAAAACCTTTCAAGGCACCTTTGCGTGCCTTTCTTTGTGCTCTCTGTGTTCTTTGTGGTTGCTAATCCTGCGCAGCCATCCGCCCTACTTCAGCCAGAAGGTGTAGCCGGGGCGGCGGAGGGGCGCTTGGGCCTTGAGCCACCAATCGCTCCAGGGGAAGGCGGCGGGGGCAATGATGCGCCCGTTGGCCGAGACGGTGGCGGTGGCCATTGCCGAGGCGTAGGAGGCGATCCAAGGCATCGGCGTGGTGGCGGTCGCCTTCTTGCTAGACACTTCCGCGCCGGCGCTCCAGGCGAGGGTGAGGCCGGAGAGGACGGGGGTGGTGTTGTTGAGGTTCCCCACGCAGCCGCCGGCCGAGGAGGCGGTGCCCGTTTCGGCGGAGACGACTGCGCCCGGACCGAGGGCGACTGTGCAGTCGCTGAGGGTGATTGCCGCGCCGGCGGGTCCGCCCAACCAGCCGACCAGGGTGCCAACTGCGGCGTTGTCCGGGTCGAAGGCCGTGCTGCCAGAGGTATCGGCGTAGGCGCGCAGGGTGCCCTCGTGGCGGATGGTGACGCGCCGGAGGGTTGCGCTGCCGTTGGTGGGGGCCCAGACGCTGGCCGCGCAGATGGCAGTCTTGACCGCGCCCTGCACCTCGGCGCCGGGGCGGAGGCAGAGGGTGACGTCCTCGATCAGGGCACCATTGCCGACGGTGGCGGCGAGGAGGGCGGTCTCCGAGGCGCTCGCGACGCCCCCGGCGCCGTCGACTGCGGTGTCATTCACGCGGTCGGCGCGGGTGAGGACGCGCCCTTCGAGGACGATCGTGAGGTTGCGCACGGTGCCGGTGAGGGTGCGGAAGAGGGCGCTCTGGCCAAAGGTGCAGATCCAGGTGTCAGCCGGCAGGGTGAGGGTGTGGCCGTTGCCCTCGAGCACGCCGGCGAAGGCGGCGATGGGGAGGGGGTCGTGGTCAAAGCGGATGTCGTCCACCAAGCGGACGTTGCAGGCGGGGTGGTCGCGGAACCAGAACCAATCGCTTTCGCTATCGAGTTCGTAGAAGCCATCGGCTGCGCGCGGGGGTTCGGGGAAGGCGCCGTGCGGCCAGATGGCCTGAGCCTGATGGCGCGCCAGGCACAGGGGCGAAGTCCAGGCCACATCGGAGTAATACCCCCAGCTCATCGCCCCGCCATAGCCCTCCTCGCGGATGCGGTTGCACTTGGCGCGGAGGGTCGCCGGGCCGTTGAAGCCGATGTAGCTGCCGCGCTTGCCGTTGTAGCTCCAGCTCTCCCAGAGCGTGTCGCAATCGGCCTGCGCGGCAAGATCGCCCGGAAAGGCGGCAGCAATCTTTTCGGCCAAGCTCCCCCAGCCATACTGAAAGGCCGCGTTCGAGTACATCGGCAGCCCCACCACAATCCGCCGCGCCGGCACTCCCCGCGCCGTGCAAACGCTAATTCCCTGGCTCATCACGGCGTTGCCCAGGAAGACCGGCCACGGACCGTAGGCCATCGCGTGGATGGCATCGGCCGCCGCCAGCACCTCGGCGCCGGGGACGTGCCAGCCGCTCTGGTTGGTGCAGAGGGTGAGCGTCCAGCCGCGCGGGAAGAAGGCCTCCGCCAAGTCGCGCACCAGCGCGCCATACTTTGCGTACTCGTCGTTCTTCACCTCGGTCCCATTGGGCAGCAGATTGGGGTACTCCCAGTCGATGTCCAGCCCATCAAAGCCCTCAGTCTCCATCAGCGCCACCACCGCCGCCACGAACGCCGCGCGGTAGGCCGACCCCGCTGCGTGGCCGAGCGGCGAAGCGTCAAAGGCCGTCCCGCTTCCCATCGAGTTCAGCCTCAAGACCGTCTTCCCTTTCGTCAGCCCCAGGATGAGCCGCGTGCCGCGCCCGGCGTCATCCATTGGCGAGGTGCGTTCCCGGGCCGCGCGCAGCGCCGCCCACGCGCTCGCCGTACTGCCAAGGCTCAGCGTAAAGCGGTCACCCTCGCTCTCGTATGCCGGCGCGACCTCGAAGTGGATGGCCTCGGTCAGGTTCGGCAATCGCTGTTCGGCCTCGTTGAGGATGACTGCACCAACCTTCCCGCTCGGCAAATAGGCGCTCACGCGGAAGGAATAGGGATAGACCCGATGGAGCCCCGGCGCGTCATCAACGACCGTAAAGGTCGAACCGCTCAGGGAGAGCTGCGCGTCGGCCACCCGCGCCTCAATCGTCGCGCGCTCGGCAATCGCCGGGTCAATCGCCGCCGTCAGCCAGACCCGGTCGCTTACCGTGCGAGCCGCTTTCCCGGAGATGAAGGGGAAAATCCACCCCGGCGAGGAAGAGTCGCCTGTTGCCTGGTTACTATAGGTTACGGTGAGCGTGCCCGAGGCCGCGTCCCATGTCTCGCTCGCGCTCAGGTATTCCCCATCCAGCCGCACCGCCGTTGCCTCGTAGAAGCCAAAGGCCGGTGCCGGCTGACGGTAGAGCCGCAGCTCCCTCAGCGCCTTGCGGTCGCAACCGCTCAGCTTCAAGGTAAAGGTAATCCCTTGCAGAAAGCCGCCCCAGTTCTCCGAAAAGCGAACCCCCACCAGACTCTCCCGCGCCACCCCTCGCGTCAACCACGGATGCGCCCGCACCACCTGCGCCACCCCCGCCCCCCACGTCACGCACGCCGCCCCCAGGGCCGCAACCAGCAGCCCCAATCGCAACCAACCGTGCACAAACGCGCTCATCGCCACCTATTATAGCCCTTTCCCCCGCGCCCTGTCAACCGGGGACAGCC
>CAMGJH010000259.1 GCA_946056345.1 uncultured Lentisphaeraceae bacterium
GACGGGCAGATTCCGCCGGTGGAGGGGACGGGCGATGTGGTGATTGGCGCCAACTGCCGTTTGGCCGGCGCGCTGACGACCACCGGCACGCTGACGGTCCCCAGCGGCTACACCCTGGATCTCTCCAAGAACAGCGCCGATACCTTCGATGGCACGCCGAGCATCAATGGTCCCTCGGTGGTGTGCGCGGGGTCGATTACGAGCGAGACGGTGACGATTGCCTCGGGTAAGACCCTCTCGGGCACGGGCACGATTGGCTCGGCGCTGACCTTCGCCGACGGCGCGAAGTTGGATGTTGCCAATGGGACGCTGTCGACCGGGACGGTGACGATTGCCGAGAGCGGCACCGTGACGGTGACCGGAGCGACGGCTTCGACGACGACCATCCTCACCTGCCCGAGCCCGGAGACCCTGCTTGCGCAGCTTACCGGCGCGCAGACGGGCTACAAGTTCGCGGCTAATAGCGAGGGCACCGCCGTGGTGCTGGCGAAGGCGACCGTTGAAATCCCGAAGGTCCCCGGAGAGTCGGGCGACAAGGTGGAGCTCTCGGCCAACTCCAAAACCATCTTGCAGGCGGTCGCTACGGCTAACAACCTGACCTCTGTGGCGGCGGTTTCGGGCTCGACCACGGTCAATGGCACCTCCACGCCGCTGACGGCTGAGGCTATCGACAACGCCCTCACGGTCTTCGGCGATAGCGTGGTCACGGCCGATACCACCAATAAGATCCTGAAGGTGGACTACAACTTCGGCATCGTCTCCGTCACGCCGTACTACTATGGCGGCACGCTCAACTCCTTCATCGTGAAGGTGGCGGTCAAGACGGCTGATGGTACGCTGGCTTCCATCGCTGATGACGCGGTCATCGAACTGGTGGATAGTGAGGGCGAGACCATTGAAGATGGCAACGGCTGGAAGTTCCAAGACCTAGATGATGACGGGATGTACGAGGCGTACTTCTCTGCTGTTCCTGGGGCGACCCATACGCTAATTGGCCGGAGCTTCAAGGTGCGCGCCAAGAAGGAGTAAGCGCTTTGCTTCCCTTCCTTTCCAAGGCCCTGCGGTTCCCCGCAGGGCCTTTTCGTTGGCGGCGGGCATACATTTAGCCGGCGTGCCCAAAGGGCGCGCCGGCCGGGGTGGAGCGTTCCACGCTCCCGAGGGGTGTGGGGGCGAGAAGTCCCCACTGGCTAACCGTTAGCCGCTAGGCCTTAGGCTAGAACTTGTAGGAGAGTTCGACGCGACCGAAGAGGGCGTCGTTGTCGTAGCCATCGGCGAAGTAATCGCCCTTGGAGAGGTATTCGCCGGTGAAGGCGAGGCCGGCGCCCTTGAGCCACTCCACGCCGGTGACCTTGGGGAGGTCGAGGGTGTATTTGACGGCGGCGTAGTAGCCGCGGAAGGTGCCGTAGGTGCCGCCGTGACCGTCGTCTTCGCGGACGGGGGCGAACATCGGGCCGGTCTGGAAGGTGACGCCTTGGCCGTCGGCAGGCTTGAGGCCAATCTTGAGGTGGGGATAGAGGAAGTTGGTGTAGGCGTACTTATTGAACATCGGGGCCACCGCTTCGCCGACGCCGGTTTCACGGTTGAAGACCGGGCGCCAAGCGTTGTCCCCGCGCCAGCCTTCTTCATCGCCGCTCATGTATTGCACGCCGAGGGTGAAGGTGGGCTTGAGGGCGACTTTGGGGGCGTAGGTGAGGCCACCGTAGGCCATCGCTGCGGCCAGCGAGTCATCGCCCGCCTGGACGGCGAACTCGGCTTCACCGGAGAGGGTGTCGGTGAACTTGGGCAGGAGGCGAACGCCGAGCGTGTGGGTGGTGAAGGAGGTTTCACCCTTGGCCAGGGCCTTGGAGTGGTGGCCTTCTTCGACCTTCCAGACGTAGTAGGCTTCCCAGGGGAAGGCGTCGTTGGATTTGTCGGTGTAGTAGAGCCCGGCGCCATATTCGTTTTGGTTGTAGCCGGTGGTGTCGTAGTCGTAGGACTTGGTGTGTTTGCTCTTGGCATCGTGGGTTTTCCCGGCGGTGGGGAGCCAATCTTCGCGGGCCTGGTAGACGGCGAAGGCGTCGAGCGTGCGCTTGTTGGAGAAGTTGAAGGTGAGGCGGGCGGCATCGAAGCTGGTGGAGCGCGAGCCATCGCCACCATTACCATCGCTGATGATGCGCTTGGCGCCGAAGGCCATATCCTGGCGGCCGAGCTTGACATCTACGAAGTCGAAGAGGTCGGTGTACTTGAGGTAGAGGTTATCGATGAAGAGGACGTCGGGGAAGCGCTGCTTGCCTTTGTCGCTCTCGCGGGAGTTGTAGTAGCGGAACTCATCGGCCACGCGCAGGTAGGCCTCGAGCTTGCCGGCGGTGGCCTTGCCCCAGAGGCGAGTGCGGATGCGGGCGTAGTCGGTGTGGCCCTTCTCCTTGTGCTTCTCGTCGGGGAGGTTGTTGGTGGCATCGTAGCGGAGGCGGAGGTCGCCGCCGAAGTCCCAGGCGATGGCCTTGGGCGCGTCGCTTGCGGCCGCGAAGAGCGGCAGGCCCGAGAGGAGGGCCAGTGCGAGAGATGCGGAACGTTTCATTGTCTTCTCCTTTTCTGGTGAAAGAAACGCCGGCAGTATCGCACGCTTCTGTTATGGGCGTGTCGCAGAAGCGTTAGAAGAGTGTGAGGTGGAAAACCAAAAAGACGCACCCAAGGCACGTAGGGGAATGGCGATGGAGGGCTGCCTTTCCGGCCTGGCGGAGCAGGCCGGCGCACAACGCGGACCGCCCGGC
>CAMGJH010000260.1 GCA_946056345.1 uncultured Lentisphaeraceae bacterium
ATGATTGCCGCCTTCAAGCAGGGCACCCTCGCGCACTGAGCCTCCAACCGGAAAGGTCCCTCCCCATGCCCCACGCTCCCCGCCCTGAATTGTCTGCCGCCAACCTCGCACAGTGGACCGCCGGCACCTGGAATGTGCCGCCCACCTTCCCCATTACTTCCGTCACGCAAGACAGCCGCAAGGTCCGCCTCGGCGCGCTCTACGTGGCCCTGCGCGGCGAACGCTTCGACGGCCACGCCTTCGTCCCGGCCGCCTTCAAGGCCGGCGCCACCGCGGCCCTGGTCAGCGACCAGTGGGCCCCGCCGGCAGATGTCTCGGGTCTGCCCCTGCTGCGGGTGAAGGACCCGGCCAAGGCCCTCCTCGCCCTCGCCTCGGGCTACCGCGCCGCGCTCGGTTGCACCATCCTGGGCGTGACCGGCTCGGCCGGCAAGACCACCCTCAAGGAGTTGGCCGCGGCGATGCTCTCGGGTCTGGGTGCGGTGGGGGCCACCCCCGAGAACCTCAACAACGAGATTGGCCTGCCCCTCTCGCTGCTCAACCTCGCGCCGGAGATCCGCTCGGCCGTCATCGAGGCGGGCATCAGCCACCCCGGCGATATGGATCCGCTCGCCTCGACCCTCCGCCCGAATGGCGCGGTCATCACCTGCATCGGCCCGGCGCACATCGCCCACTTCGGCACCGAGCGCGCTATCGCTGCCGAGAAGGCCAAGCTCCTCGCCGCTGTCCCGCCCGAGGGCTTCGCCGTCCTTCCCCTGGCCGCGCACGAGTTCGAGACGCTGCGCGCGGCCTGCCGTTGCCGCGTGGTCACCTGCGCGCTGATGGCCGAGGGTGCGAGCGAGCAGCCCGCCGCCGACTACGTGGGCGAGCCGCTGGCCAAGGGCGTGGTGCGCGTCTACCGCGGGGAAGAGCCGGCCGTCCTCCTGGAAAGCGGCCTCTGCGGCGAGCACAACGCCTCCAACGTCCTCCTCGCCTACGCCGCCGCTCGCGAATGTGGCGCCACCGCCGCCCAAGCGCTCGCGGGGCTGGCCACCTTCAAGGCTCCGCCCATGCGCTGGGAGAGCACCTCCGTCGGCCCCTACACGGTCATCAACGACGCCTACAACGCCAACCCCCTCTCGATGCGCGCGGCTCTCGAGACCTTCGCCGGCACCGACGCAAGCGCCGGCAAGGTGGCCTGCGTGGGCGATATGCTCGAGCTCGGTGCCGAGAGCGCAGCCCTCCACCGCGCGGTGGGCGAAGCCTCTGGCAACGGACCCTGGCGGCTGCTCATCGCCATTGGCCCGGAGTCGCGCGCTCTCCTGGAAGGGGCCATCGCCGCCGGTTATCCCCCCTCGCAGACCGCTTGGTTTCCCTCGGCTACCGAAGCCGCCGCCGAGCTGCCCCTTCTCCTGCGCGCCGGCGACACCCTTCTCCTCAAAGCCTCGCGCGGCATGGCCCTGGAGGCGCTCATCCACTCGCTGCGCTCGTGATGAGCGCCTCCAGCGGACAGCTAACAGCCGACAGCTGACAGCCGCGTTCCGCGACGGATAAACGAATGGCAAGAGAAGTGTCTTTCCCACGGCTCAGACGAGGTTTACAAAGAATGCGCCAGCGCGATGGCATAGCTCCTTCGCTAACGCTACGGACTTGTCCGCTGTCCGCTGTCCGCTGTCCGCTCTCTCCTTACTGGCGCAATGCGCTGATGGTCTTCCTGGCGATGCGGCTGGGGGATGCCGTCAATGCCGTCACCGGGCTCTGGGCCATTCCGCGCGCGTTGGGGGCCGAGCGTCTGGGGGCCGTCCTGCCGCTGCTCCAATTCGGCGCAGTCCTCACCCTGCCGATGACCGTCCTCTGCACGGTCTTCACGCGGACCCTCTGCGCCTACATCGTCGCCGGCGAGCAGACCAAGGCCCGCGGCCTCTTGCGCGACACCCTCCTCCTCGCCCTCCTCTGCCTGGCCCTCGGCCTGGGCGCGCTCGCCTGCGGCATCGTTCCGCCCCTCTGCCGTTGCCTGGATATCCCGGTCAGCCCGGCCACCGCCACCCTCGCCCTCGTCTCGGCCCTCCTCGCCGCGCTCGTCCCGATGTCCACCGCCGCTCTCCAAGCCACCAAACGCTTCGGTGCGATGGCCCTGGGCACCCTTCTGGCCGCCCCGGCGCGTCTGGCGGCGATGCTCCTGCTCTTGCCGGTGCTCGGCCTCGCGGGCTACTTCCTCGGGCAGAGCCTGCCCTTGCTCCTGACCGCCGCCGTCGCCCTCCTCGCCCTCCGCCCGCTCCTGCGCCGCGCCCCCGGCACCGCGCTTCCCTTCGGTCTTTGGTTCGCCGACCTCCGTCCCCTGGCGCGCTACACCCTCTGGGTCGCCCTCGGGGCCCTCGTGGCCGCCCTCCAAGGCGCCGCCGTCACCTTCGCCATCCGCCACCGATTGACCGCCGATGCCTCGGCCGCCTACTACCTTCTCTCCCGCTTCGCCGAGCTCGCCACCTACTGCGGCACCACCCTCGCCCTCGTCCTCTTTCCCTATGCCGTCGAGGCCCGCGAGCGCCAGCAGTCCTCCCGTCCCCTCCTTTTCCGCACCGGTGCTCTTCTGCTCGCCGGCGGCCTCCTCCTCTCCGGCGGCCTCTTCTTCGCTCTGCCCCCGCTCTTCCGTCTGCTGCCCACCTACGCCCCCTACGCGTCCTACGCCCCTTGGGGCGCCTACCTCGCTCTCACCACCTCCCTCAACGCCCTCTCCACCCTCCACTTCTCCCACGCAATGGCCCG
>CAMGJH010000261.1 GCA_946056345.1 uncultured Lentisphaeraceae bacterium
GGGGGGGGGGGGGGAGGGGGGGGGGCGGGGGGGGGGCGGGGGGGGCGGGGGGGGGGGGGGGGGGCGGGGGGGGGGGGGGGGGGTGGGGGGGGTGGGCTTGACGGTGACGGCGGTGGGGGGCAGTTGGTTCGAGGTGGCGCTGATTCCCACGACGCGGCGGGAGACGACGCTGGGGCGGTTGGGGCGCGGGGCGCGGGTGAACCTGGAAGCAGATTTGATTGGTGCGTATGTCCGCCGGGCAATGGGTCAGGCGGATGACGAGACGTTGCAAGAGATCCTCGCCGCAGGGTTTGCGGATTAACACAGGAGTAAGTGAAGATGGATACGGATATCGCCGAGAAGTTGGAAGGCCAGATTGAGAGCCAGGAGCTGACGCTCAAGGAGCTCTTTGCCGCTGACCCCGAGCGCGCGCAGAAGATGACGGTCACGGCCGCCGGCTGGACCTTGGACTACTCGAAGAACCTCGTGGACGCGCCGACGCTGAAGCTGCTGCTCAAGTTGGCCGAGAAGGCGAACCTGAAGGCCGAGATTGAGAAGATGTTCACCGGCGAGCACATCAACAAGACCGAGAACCGCGCGGTGCTGCACACGGCCCTGCGCTCCTCGAAGACCTCGGGGCTGACGGTCGATGGGCAGGACGTCTATGGCGACGTGCACGCCGTCCTCGCGAAGATGGCCGAGTTCTCCAAGCTCATCCGCTCGGGCGCGTGGAAGGGCGCCACCGGCAAGCGCATCAAGTACATCGTCAACATCGGCATTGGCGGCTCGGACCTGGGGCCGGCGATGGCCTACCAGGCGCTGCTGCCCTACTCGAAGCGCTCGATCCAGTGCTTCTTCGTCTCCAACATCGATGCCACGCACATGGCCGAGACCCTCCTGCAGGTGAAGGCCGACCAGACCCTCTTCATCGTGGCCTCCAAGACCTTCACCACCCTCGAGACGATGACCAACGCCCACACCGCCCGCGCCTGGCTCGTGGAGCAACTCGGCGAGCAGGCCGTCAGCAAGCACTTCGTGGCCGTGAGCACCAACGCCGCGAAGGTCGCCGAGTTCGGTATCGACACCGCCAATATGTTCGGCTTCTGGGATTGGGTCGGCGGCCGCTACTCGCTGCCCTCGGCCATCGGCCTCTCGCTGATGATTGCCATTGGCGAGCAGAACTACCGCCGCCTCCTCGCCGGCTACGAGGCGATGGATAAGCACTTCCGCACCGCCTCGCTCGGGCGCAATATGCCCGTCCTCCTCGCCCTCATCGGCATCCTCTACTCCAACGGCTACGGCGCCGACTCCTACGCCGTCCTCCCCTACGACCAATACCTCGCCCGCTTCCCCGCCTACCTCCAGCAGCTGGATATGGAGAGCAACGGCAAGTCGGTCGACCGCGACGGCAAGCCGGTGGACTATATGACCGGCCCCATCGTCTGGGGCGAACCCGGCACCAACGGCCAGCACGCCTTCTACCAGCTCATCCACCAGGGCACTCGCCTCATCCCCGCCGACTTCATCGGCTTTTGCAAGAGCCACAACGCCCTCGGCGACCACCACGACAAGCTGATGGCCAACTTCTTCGCCCAGACCGAGGCCCTCGCCTTCGGCAAGACCGCCGACCAGTGCCGCGCCGAGGGCGTCCCCGAGAACCTCGTTCCCTTCAAGACCTTCGAGGGCAACCACCCCACCAACACCCTCCTGGCCGATGAGCTCACCCCCAAGACCTTCGGCGCCCTCATCGCCCTCTACGAGCACAAGGTCTTCACCCAAGGCATCATCTGGAACATCTTCTCCTTCGACCAGTGGGGCGTCGAGCTCGGGAAGGTCCTCGCCGGCAAGATCCTCAAGGAGCTCTCCGACCCCGCCCTCCCCCTCGCCCACGACTCCTCCACCAACGCCCTCATCGCCCGCTACCGCGCCGCTCGCGCGAAGTAAGTGAACGGTGAACAGTGAACAGTGAACGGTTGCGGGCTACGCCCACATAGGCACGAGTTATCCGTTCACCGTTCACCTCTCACCGTTCACGCTCGCGGAGCGAGCGATGATCTCTCTCCCCTTCACCCCCTCCTCCCTGCCGGCAGCGGCCGATGTGCTGCTGCGCGGCGGGGTCGTCATCCTCCCCACCGAAACCGTCTACGGCGTGGCCTGCCACCCGGACTTCCCCGAGGCGCTCGAGCGTATCCGCGCAATGAAGCGGCGCGATGCCGCCAAGCCCTTTCAGCTCCTCGCAGTTGATGCCCAGGCCGTCTGGGCCAATGGCGCCCTGCGCTCCCCCGCCGCCGAACGCCTCGCCGCCCATTGGCCCGGGGCACTCACCGCCGTCCTGCCCCGCGCGGCGGGTCCGGCCGAAGGCTACCGCGTCCCCGATTGCCCGCTTTTACGCGACCTCCTGCGCCGCTGCGGTGGCCTCCTGCGCTGCACCAGCGTCAACCTCAGCGGCGAGCCCCCCGCCCGCAACGCCCAAGAAGCTGCCGCCGCCCTCGGCGCCGCCGTCGACCTCCTCCTCGATGGTGGCCCCGCGCGCCTAGGCCTCAGCTCCACCGTTGCCCAACTCCTCCCCGACGGCACCCTCCGCCTCCTCCGCCAAGGCACCCTCCACCTCGCGTAAAGCCCCGCCCAAAGGCGCATCCAAAGGCCTCTCCCTTCGCCTTAGCGGTGGCGGGGGGAGAGGAGAAGGAGGAGGGCGGAGAGGAGGAGGGAGAGGCCGAAGGCGGGGAGCATGGCGTCGACTTCGCGGCCCCAGGCGC
>CAMGJH010000262.1 GCA_946056345.1 uncultured Lentisphaeraceae bacterium
CTTTGTGCTCTTTTTGACATAGCTCCTTCGGACTTGTGTTCTTTGTGGTTTCCCCTTGCGTAGCCATCCGCCTCGCGCGCGGCGTAGTCGCGTTGCATTTTCAGGGGGGTTGTGGCATACTTTGCGCTTTCACTGCTCATTGGAGGAATAAGGCTATGGCATCAGGCGGAATTACTTCGGCGAAGGGCTTTTGCGCGGCAGGCGTGGAGGCTGGGGTGAAGTATGCCAATCGCCGGGATGTGGCGTTGGTGGTTTCGGAGGCGCCGTGCGTGTGGGCGGGGGTCTTTACGACGAATCTGGTGGCGGCGGCGCCGGTGGTGGTTGATCGCGAGCGTCTGGCGTTGGGGGGGACGGTGCGCGCGGTGGCGGTGAATACCGGCTGCGCGAATGCGTGCACGGGCGAGCAGGGGTTGGCGGATGCGCGTGCGGTGGCTGCGGCGACGGCCGAGGTGCTGGGGATTGCGCCGGAGGAGGTTTTGGTTTCGAGCACGGGGGTGATTGGGGCGCTGCTGCCGGTTGAGCGGGTGGTGGCGGGGGTGAAGCAGGCTGCCGGCGTGTTGGCGCGCGGGGCCGAGGCGGACGAGGCGGCGAGTCGGGCGATTATGACCACCGACACGCAGCCGAAGCGCGCGAGCGCGGTTTGCGAGATTGATGGCAAGCAGGTCACGCTGGGTGGCATGTGCAAGGGGGCGGGGATGATCGAGCCGAAGATGGCCACGATGCTCGCCTTTGTGGCCACCGATGCGGCGGTCGACCGCGCCTGGCTGCAGGGCGCGCTGAAGGAGGCGGCGGATGCTTCCTTCAACCGCGTGGTGGTGGATGGGGATGAATCGACGAACGACACGCTGGTCTGCCTGGCCAATGGGCTTGCCGGAAATCGGCCGATTGATGGGAGCCATCCGCAGGCGGGGGCCTTCTTGGCCGCGTTGCGGGAGGTTTGCCAGGCGCTGGCCAAGCAGATTGTGATGGATGGCGAGGGGGTGAGCAAGTTCGTGACGGTGAAGGTGACCGGGGCGCGGACGCGGGAGGATGCGCACTTGGTGGCGCGCGCGATTGCCCGCTCGCCGTTGGTGAAGACCTCGTGGTTCGGGCGGGACCCGAATTGGGGGCGCGTGATTTGCGCGACGGGCTACTCGGGGGCCGAGGTGGATGAGCGCAAGGTGCGGATCCTCTATGGCGGGGTGTGCGCGTATGACCGCGGGCGCGTGGCCGACGAGGCGACCTTGGCGCAGATGCAGGAGCTGATGGGCGAGCGCGCCTTCGAGGTGGAGGTGCAGCTGGGGCTCGGGGAGGGCGCCGAGACGATTTGGACGTGCGACTTCACCTTTGAGTATGTGAAGATCAATGCGGAGTATACAACCTGATGAAGCAGTTTATCGAGAAAGCCAATGTGCTCATCGAGGCGGTCCCGTACATTCAGGACTTCCGCGGGAGCCTGGTGGTGGTCAAGCTCGGCGGCAGCGTGATGGAGTCGCCGGAGAACCTGTTGCGCCTGATGAGCGACGTGGCTTTTATGCGCACGGTGGGCATCAAGGTGGTGCTGGTCCACGGCGGGGGCAAGGCGATTAGCCGGGCAATGGAGCAGGCGGGGATTCCGCCGAACTTCGTGCGCGGGCTGCGGGTGACCGACGAGCAGACCATCGAGGTGGTCGAGCAGGTCATCAAGCACGAGGTGAACGCCAACATCCTCAACCTGCTCAACCGCAACTTCCACGTGCTCGCCCGCCCGCTTCACGGCGATTGGATTTTGACCGTGCGCAAGGAGACCGGCACAGACCCCGAGACCGGCGCGACGCTCGACTGGGGCTTCGTGGGCACGCCCGTGGGGGTGAAGAACGATTCCATCTTGCAGATGGCCGACGCCGGGGTCATCCCGGTGATCACGCCCCTGGGCATCGGCGAAGAGGATGGCGCGCTCTACAATGTGAATGCCGACGTCGCGGCCGTGGCGATTGCCAAGGCGCTGCGCGTGCGCAAGTTGGTCTTTATTTCTGATGTGCCCGGGCTGCTGCGCGATGTGGCCGACCCGAGTTCGCTGATTTCCACGTTGCACGTGAGCGACGTGGCCAAGCTGAAGGCCGAAGGCGTCATCGCCGGCGGTATGATTCCCAAGATGGAGAGCTGCGTGGAGGCGATTGAGGCCGGGGTGCAGCGCGTCCACTTGGTCGATGGGCGGATGCCCCATTCGCTCCTGTTGGAGATTTTCACGAAACAAGGCGTAGGAACGGAGATTAAAGCCGATGAGTAAGAAGACCGACGACATTGCAGACCTCTACAAGCAGTACCTGATGCCCACGTATGCCCCGGCCGTGGCGCTGGTGTCCGGCACCGGCAGCAAGGTGGTGGACATCGACAATATGCAGTATATCGACCTCACCGCCGGCATTGCCACCCTCGCGTGCGGCCACTGCCACCCCGAAGTGGTCAAGGCCATTGAGACCCAGGCGCGCAACCTGGTCCATAGCTCGAACCTCTACTACAACACCAATATGGTGCTGCTCGCCCAGCGCCTCTCCAAGCTCTCGGGCGGCTACCGCGCCTTCTTCGCTAACTCCGGCGCCGAGGCCAACGAGAATATGGTCAAGATCGCCCGCCTCTGGGGTTCGACGCGCGGCGGCCGCTACGAGGTCATCACCTTCAATAAGAGCTTCCACGGCCGGACGCTGGCCATGTGCGCGGCCACCGCCCAGGAGAAGATCCAGAAGGGCTTCGACCCGATGCCCA
>CAMGJH010000263.1 GCA_946056345.1 uncultured Lentisphaeraceae bacterium
GACTTACTCCCGGGCGCGGAGGGAGAGATTCTCGAGGGTGAGCGAGCCGGGGCTCTCGAAGGAGAGTTCGAGGCGGCAGGCGGTGGTGCCGGCGGGGACGAGCTCGGTGTAGGTGTGAGAGTCGGGGGACTTGTAGGGGTGGCGCTTGCCCTTGCGTTGGGTGCCATCGGCGCGCAGGAAGAGGAGGCGCGCGGCGTGGGGGAGGGTGGGGGCCTCGGCGCGGACGGTGAAGGTTAGGCGCAGGGCGCGGGTCCCTTTGGGCAGGGGGCAGACGGGGGAGAGGAGGGTGAAGTGCGCGCCGACGGAGAGGGGGTCGATGGGCGCGAAGGTGATAGCCTCGCCGTCGGGCACGGGGGTGCAGGTGAGCAGGCCGTGCTCGGGGAGGGACCAGGCGCTCCAGGGGGGCAGGAGGTTGGCGCTTGGGGCGAGGGCGGCGGGCGCTTCGGCCTGGGGGCTGGCGTTGGGGGCTGCGAGAGAGGGGAGCAGGAGGGCGAGGATGAGAGCGACGAGGGCGCAGAAGAGCCCGGCCACGAACCAGAAGCTGCGCGGGAGGGCGGAGCGCTTGGCGTGGAAGGGGGCATGGCTGCCGACGGGGGCTTGTGCGGCGTGGGTGGGGGTGCGGAAGGCGAGCTCGCGTTGGCGCTGGCGGGCGGAGGGGGAGAGGAACCAGTAGTTGAGGGGGTTGTAGCCGTTGCGGACGACGGCGAGGCGGTAGGGGGCGAGGTCGTAGGGGACGGCGCAGAAGAGGAGGCGGCGGGTGAGGGTGTCGTAGAGGAGGTAGTCGGCGGAGAGGGTGTCGCCGCGCGGGAAGCCGATGGAGCCGGGGTTGACGATGTAGCGGGTGCCGGGTTTGAGGGTGAGGTCGGCGGCGGGGAGTTTGCGGATGGGGCCGTCTTTGGTCTCTTGCTTGAAGAGGGCGGGGAAGTGGGTGTGGCCTACGACGAGGAGGGGGAAGCCGGGCATTGCGGCGAAGTTGCGCGCGGCATCCTCCTTGGTCTCCAGGTAGTTGAAGTATTCCGGGGCGACGAAGCCGCTGTGGGCGCAGGCGATGCCGGGGAGTTCGAGGATGTAGGGCAGGTCGCGCAGATAGGTCTTCGCCTCGCTATCGAGGGCGAGGGCGGCGCGCTCGGCGGTCTCGTGGGCAAAGGCGTTGAAGAGCTTGGGATCGAGCAGACCGCAGGCTGCGGCATCGTGGTTCCCCATCAGGGTGCCGTTGGAGACGGCGCGGACGCGCTCAACGGTCTCGGCCGGCTGCGGGCCGTAGCCGACGAGGTCGCCCAGGCAGATGAGGTGGGTGGCTCCGCGGTTGCGCGCGTCAGCGAGGGCGGCCTCGAGGGCGGGGAGGTTGGCGTGAATATCGGCGAAGAAGGCGATGCGCATAGCGCGGGCTTACTCCGCGACCGGCGCCTCGGCGGCCAAGACGGCTTTGAGCAGCGCCTCGCGGCGCTCGGCCGAGCCCTCGTCCACGCCGCCCACATGGAACTTCTTCCAGAGCGGAACGGTGGCATTGCGCGTGTCGGCACCGGTGGCCAGCCAACCGCCCTCGGCCCAGGGGCCGGCGTCGATGGTGGTAAGCGTGTTGCTATCGGCCGTGAACTGGCAATGGTCGGAGGGGATCCACGCCTCGCCCACATAGGCCCAGAGGCGAGTGAAGCGCGCCGAGCGCACGTACTTCTTGCTCTCGACGTTGCGGCGGAAGTCTTCCAGGAAGGAGTAGGGGCCGTTGAGGGCGGCCTTGCCGCCGCCGAGGGGGGTGGAGAAGGTGGCCATCCGGAACCATTCGCCCTTCGCCTCGTCCCAGATCCAACAGGTGTAGGCCGTGCGCGTTTCGCCCTCCTTGGCGCAGGAGACGGCCATCCGCACCGGCTTGCCCACCTCCCACGGATAGCCATCGATCCGCGATTGGCCGCCGGTGCCTTCGCCGCCGAAGCGCGCAATCGTCACCCCTTCGCCTTGATAGAGCAGCTGGGTGCGCTTCTCTTCGGCCACATCTTCGGCACGCGCGGTGTAGTCGTGATCATCGGGCACCTCCCAGACCGAGAAGATGGCCAGGTGCTTGCCGTTGGGGCGTTCCTGAACGCCGGCATAGCCGCCTTCGAAGCCTAGCAAGCACATATACGACCCGGGACAGAAGCGGTCTGCCGTTGCCTCAATGTAGAAGATCTTGGCATCCTTACCCCAGCCTTGGTGCTGCAGATGGACGCTACGCGCCTGCCGCGCCGCCTGCCGGTCGCCATCGGACTGTCCAAACACCGGCACGCACAATAGCGCGCCCAAGAGCAGAAGCGTAAACCGTTTCATCGTAAACCTCGCTTTCGTGGGTCTCTGACTGGAGTTGTTGCAGGGAGTATAGCAAAAGCCGTGCTCGCTCGCTCACAGTCGACAGAGGACAGTCGACAGTCGACAGGGCGCGTCCCGCGACGGAGAGGCTGGCAGTCATTGGCCGGGCCTTCCACCTCCGGCGACAGCGTTCTCGTCTATCGCCTATCGAAAAATCCACCTGGGGCGGGTGGAATGATTAACCCTAAGGGTTAATTGAATTATCCCTCAGGGTTAATTGAATTATCCCTCAGGGTTAATGATTGAACCCGGCCCGGGTCGAGGGTCAACCCGGGCCTACCTCGAGGCGAACCCGGGGCGGATGGCTACGCAAGAGGAAACCACAAGTCCGAGCGAAGCGAAGGAGCTATGTCAACAAGAACACAGAG
>CAMGJH010000264.1 GCA_946056345.1 uncultured Lentisphaeraceae bacterium
CGGACTTCAATGCCATCTCCGAGAAGGTCTTTGCCATCTATCAGCGGGTCTATCAGGACGCGCAGGACACGGCCTCGGGCAAGGGGGCTGACCTACAGACAGCGCTGGAGGCGGTGGCCGAGAAGATCCAAAATCTGCCCGATGCCGAGCAGCGTGCGGCCATCCAGGCGGCCTTTACCTCCGGCTATCAGGCCACAATGCGCGAGATTGAGGCGCAGACCAAGGCCCTGGCGAACTACACCGAGAACTTGCGCAACGACGGCTCAATCTCCAACATCACCAACCGTTTGGCCCAGAGTGCCACGCGCATTAAGTTGGGAAGCGACACGGTCAAATTGGGCAAGCAGCTGAAGGCCGCCGGCGAAGGGGCATCGGTCATTCTGCGCAGCCGCATTGAGGTGACTCAGCCGGCCGCGCAGTAGGGCCTCACCGCGCCACGCCCCCGGGCAATGCGTGGGGGAATGTGGTAGAATGGCGGTATGATTTGGATTACGGGCGATAAGCACGGCGACTTCGCGGAGGTGGAGGCGTTCTGCCGAGAGTGGCGGACGCGGCCGAGCGATGTGCTCATTCTCCTGGGCGACGCGGGGATTAACTACTTTCAGGACGCGCGGGCGCTGGCCTTGAAGCAGCACCTGGCGCAGCTGCCCATCACCCTCTTTTGCATCCACGGCAACCACGAGGCTCGGCCGGAGACGGTGGCGGGCTACGAGTTGCAGCCGGGCTTCGGGGGACAGGTCTATGTGGACCCGCGCTTCCCCAACCAGGTCTTCCCCGTGGATGGGGAGCTCTACACGCTTGGCCGGCAACGGGTGCTGGTCATCGGCGGGGCTTACTCGGTAGATAAGTTCTACCGCCTCTTAAATCACTGGGCGTGGTTTGAGGATGAGCAGCCCTCGGCCGAAATCCGCGCCCGGGCGGAGGCAGCGGCCGCGCGCGCGAATTGGCAGGTGGATGCCGTCCTTTCGCACACTTGCCCGCTCTCGCAAGTGCCGCGCGAGAAGTTGCCACCGCTGGGCAGCCAGGTAGAGCTTGACCAGAGCACGGAGAAGTGGTTGGAGACGCTGCGCGAGAAGCTGACCTTCGGCCACTGGTTCGCCGGGCACTACCATATCGACTACGCGGTGGAGAACTTCACCTTCCTCTTCCACCAATTCCTTGTCTTTGATGTTTAACCCAAAGGAGTCCGACGCATGGCCGGAGAGTACGTATTCAACCTGCAGAATGTTACCAAGCACCACGAGAAGAAGGTTATCCTAGAAGACGTGAACCTCGCCTTCTTCCACGGCGCGCACATTGGCGTCATCGGCGCGAACGGGTCGGGCAAGTCCTCGCTGCTGAAGATTCTCGCAGGGCTGGACAAGGACTTTATGGGCACGTGTATGCGCGCCAAGGGGCTGAAGATTGGCTACCTGCCCCAGGAACCTGAGCTCGATCCCGAGAAGACGGTCCAGGAATGCGTGATGGAGGGCGTGGCCGAAGCCCAGGCGATGCTTGAGAAGTATGAGGACCTCTGTTGCCGCCTGGATGAGCCCGGCGCCGAAGAGGAGATGGCCCGGCTACAGGAGATTATCGACGCGAACGACCTCTGGAGCCTCGACCATCAGGTAGAGTTGGCGATGGAGGCGCTGCGTTGCCCCGACCCTGAGACGAAGGCGGGGGTGCTCTCCGGTGGCGAAAAGCGCCGCGTGGCGATGTGCCGCCTGCTCATCTCCAACCCCGACGTCCTTTTGCTCGACGAGCCGACCAACCACCTGGACGCCGAGTCGGTGGCCTGGATCGAAGCCTTCCTCAAGCGCTTTAAGGGCACCCTCATCGTCGTCACGCACGACCGCTACTTCCTTAACAATGTCACCGAGTGGATTCTCGAGATGGATGCCGGCCACACCTACCCTTACAAGGGCAACTACGAGCAGTGGCTGGAGCAGAAGCAGGCGATGATGGCCGCCCAGGCCAAGCAGGCCGAAAGCCGCAAGAAGATGATTCAGCAGGAACTCGAGTGGATCCACACCAACCCCTCCGGCCGCCGCGCCAAGGGCAAGGCCCGCATCGCCCGCTACGAGGAGCTCATCGCCCAGCAGGTCGACACCCGCGAAGAGGAGCTCAAGATCCAAATCCCGCCGGGCCCGCGTCTGGGCAACCTCGTCGTCCAAGCCAAGGACCTCACGATGGCCTTCGGCGACAAGGTCCTCTTTGAGCACGTGAACTTCGACCTGCCGCGCGGCGGCATCGTCGGCGTTATCGGTGCCAACGGTGCCGGCAAGACCACCCTCTTCAAGCTTATCACCGGCAAACTCCAGCCCACCTCCGGCGAACTGCGCGTGGGCGAGACGGTCGTTCTCTCCTACGTCGACCAGACTCGCGAGGCGCTCGACCCCAACCACACCGTCTACGAGGAGATTACCGGCGGCGGTGACTACGTCAACCTCGCCGGCAAGGGGATGATGAACGGCCGCGCCTACTGCTCGCGCTTCAACCTCAAAGGCACCGACCAACAGAAGAAGGTCGGCGTCCTCTCCGGCGGCGAGCGCAACCGCGTCCACCTCGCCAAACTCCTGCGCGCCGGGGGTAACCTCCTCCTCCTGGACGAGCCGACCAACGACCTCGACGTCGGCACCCTCCGCTCCCTGGAAGAGGGCATCCAGGACTTCGGCGGCTGCGCGGTGGTCGTCTCCCACGACCGCTGGTTCCTCGACCGCATCGCCAC
>CAMGJH010000265.1 GCA_946056345.1 uncultured Lentisphaeraceae bacterium
ATGTCGGGCTCGGGGGTGTCGGCGGGGAGGGCGTAGGCTTTGAGGAGGAGACGATCGAGGGCGGTGTGGGCTTTGCGGAGGGCGGGGGGCATCGCGAGCGGATCGTAGAGATCGGCCAAGGAGGCGTCGGGGAATTGGGCGCGCGCATCGAGGATGGCTTGGGCCTTCTCCTCCACCACCGCGCGCAGGGCCTCATCCGCCTCCGGCCACGGGAAGTTATTGTAGACGACACTATTAGAGTAGCAGTAGTCGCTCTTTAACCGCCCGCAGACCGCCCGCATCCACGCATTGTGCACCGAGCTCGTCAACACCCCGAAGTGATAGAGCGTGGCATTTGGGATAATATGCAATCGGTTCGAGCAGATAACTCTCGCCTCAACGAAACCAATCGGAAGGTATTCCCGACGCTCTGAGGAAACCTCGGGCAATACGATATACTGTCCGCTCACGGGTTGTGAGATGAAGAAGAAGAGTGTCGGTGCATTTGCCATTGCGCGCGTAGCGGAACTAGAGCTCTTGAGGCGGAATTGGCGAACGGCCTCAACGCGCTTGAGCACCTTTGGGCATTTCATCAAGATAGCCGGGGGCATATCCTTAAGCCAGAGGCAATAGCGGTGCGTACTGCGCAAGAACTCCACAGCCCCAATATAAGGATGGACAAAGGGCTGGGCCAGGGGGTCAACTTCGTCTGGCGAGGAGAGGATAAAGTTGCCATCGTCCGTTGGTTTGTTGCCAAGCAGGATGGTGGGGACATCTGGGCAGAGAGGCTTGGAGCGCGACTCAACGATGATAGGCTCTTTTCCCTCCGTTAGATAGGGGGTCAGCCGGTTCTCGCCGACATTTGAGAAGCCAATGATAACGCAGTGGACAGCGGCGTTGTGTTTGGCTTCGTTGCTCCACTTGAAGGTGGGCACACCCCAGAGAATCTTAATGCCGTCGGCATAGAGCGGTTTCCACAGAGCAGCCACCTGCTCGCCCTGGGTAATGGAGTTAGTGGAGACAAAGGCGGCATCAATGCGGCGCTCTTTGTGTGCGTTCATCAGGTCCAAGGCCTTGCGATACCACGCGCCAACGTAGTCAATCGAGTTCGAGAGCCGGACCTTGCCGAAGAGGGCAACGGCTTCCGCCTTCTGCTCCTTGGTCATATTGCTGGCCCCGAGGAAGGGCGGATTGCCCATAATGTAATCGGTCACCGGCCATTCGGTCTTGAGGGCATTCACCTGTTGAATGTGGGGGGAGTCGCGGAGGGGGAGGCGGTCGTAGGGTTGGTTAAAGGCGGCGGAGGCGTCGAGGTTGGCGAGGTGGTCGGTGAGCCAGAGGCCGGTCTGGGCGATTTGGGCGGGGAAGGGCTCGATCTCCAGGCCGTAGAACTGGGTGACGCGGACCTTGAGGAGCTCGGCGAGGGGCGGGGCGAAGGCGGGGTTGGGGTGGCGCTTGCGCAGGAGGTCGAGCTCCAGGCGGCGGAGTTCGCGGTAGGCGACGATGAGGAAGTTGCCGCAGCCGCAGGCGGGGTCGAGGAAGGTGAGGGCGGCGAGGCGGGCGTGGAGGGCGTCGAGCTGGGCGGGGGTGACGGCGGCGGCGAGGTCGGCGCGCAGGGCGTCGAGGAAGAGGGGGCGGATGAGGGCGAGGATGTTGGTCTCGCTGGTGTAGTGGGCGCCGAAGTCGTGGCGGCGTTTGGGGTCGGTGACGCCCTGGAAGAGGGAGCCAAAGATGGCGGGGGAGACGCTGCGCCAATCGTGGTCGCAGAGCTCGAGGAGGCAGTCTCGGGCGGCGGGGGTGAAGTCTGGCGGCTGGATGGTGCCGCGGAAGAGGCCGCCATTGATGTAGCGGAAGCGCTCGCGGTCGCGCGCGGAGAGCCAGGGGAGGCGGTCGCGGCGGGAGTCGTCGGCATCAAGGAGGGTGAAGAGGTGGGTGAGGGCGTCGCCGAGGGAGGTGGTGAGGGTGCGCTGGATGTAGGCGGTGAAGGTGTTGGGGGCAAAGATGCCGGTGTCGTCGGCAAAGACGCAGAAGAGCAGGCGGGTGAGGAGGAGGGGGAGGTCTGCGGGGTCGTAGCCGGTGGCTTCGAGGGCATCGCAGAGGCGGGCCATCTTCTCGGCGGCCTTGGTGGTGACGTCCTGCTGCTCGCCCCAGTCGGGGTCGAGGTCCTCGTCGAGCAAAAAGCGGAAGAGGTGGCCGCGCTTGGGGAGGTCGCGCAGGAGGAACTTCTTGCTCTTGCCGCTCTGAAGGTCGAAGAAGTGCCAGTGCTCGAAGTCGCAGCAGAGGAGATAGCGCGGGGCGGCCTCGCCCAAGAGCTTGCAGTAGGCCTGCGCCTGCAGGTAGGCATCGGAGAGGTTCTTGCCGCGGCTCTTCATCTCGATGAGGAGCTTGCCGGGGAAGAGGCCGTCGATGAACTTCGTCGAGGCCGAGGTGGGGTCCTTCAGCGGCACCTCGTGCTCGATCTTGAGGCCAAAGCAGGCGGCAAAGCCATCGAGAAAGGTCGCCGCCTGCTGCTTCTCGTCGCTATCCTCGCGGTGCTCCTTGGCAAATTGCCCCAGCCGCGCCAGTATCGTATCCCAATGTTCCATAGGCATAGTGTAGCACAAGGCACGCAGGGTTTAGCAACCACAAAGCACACAGGGCTGCGCAAAGGCACGCAAGGTTTAGCAACCACAAAGAACACAAAGAGCACAAAGAAAGGCACACAAGGCTACGCAGGGGGA
>CAMGJH010000266.1 GCA_946056345.1 uncultured Lentisphaeraceae bacterium
CGCCAAGGTCATTGTCACCCTCGTCGGCCGCGTCCTCTTCAACGAGGTTTGGCCCGAGGAGATGGGCTTCTGGAATGACAAGGTCACCAAGTCCACCCTCGGCAAGCTGATTCTCATCAGCCACCGCACCGTGGGCCACGCGCGCACCATTGAGATGCTCGACAAGCTCAAAGACCTCGGCTTCGAGTGGGCCTGCCAGTCCGGCGCCTCGATGGGCATCAAGGATATGATCCGCCCGAAGGACAAGGACAAGATCATCGAGAGCTCCGAGAAGGAGGTCGCCAAGGTCATCAAGCAGTCCCGCCAGGGTGTCATCACCGACAACGAGCGCAAGGGCAAGATCACCGACATCTGGTCCTCGGCCACCGAGCGCATTGCCGACTCGCTCTACAAGACTATCGAGCAGAACATCTCCCCCGACAACGCCAACCCCACGGACATCAACCCCATCTATATGATGGCCGACTCCAAGGCCCGTGGTTCGCGCACGCAGATCCGCCAGCTGGCCGGTATGCGCGGCCTGATGGCCAAACCCTCGGGCGAGATTATCGAAACGCCGATTACCGCCTCCTTCCGCGAAGGCCTCTCGGTGCTCGAGTACTTCATCTCCTCGCACGGTGCACGCAAGGGCCTGGCCGATACCGCCTTGAAGACGGCTGACGCGGGCTACATGACCCGTAAGCTTGTCGACGTCGCCCAGGATGTCATCATCACCCAGCAGGACTGCAACACCCTCACCGGCATCACCGTCGAGGCCGTCGTCGAGGGCAACGAGGTCAAGCTCCCGCTCTCCAAGCGCATCATCGGCCGCACCGCCCTCTCCACCGTCTACGGCAAGAACGGCGAAGTCATCGTCAACGCCAACGACGAGATCGACGAGGCCAAGGCCAAGGCCATCGAAGATGCCGGCATCGAAAGCGTGGCCATCCGCTCGGGCCTCACCTGCGCCTGCAAGCACGGCATGTGCGCCAAGTGCTACGGCCGCGACCTCTCCACCGGCAAGACCGTCGAAATCGGCACGGCCGTGGGCATCATCGCGGCTCAGTCCATCGGCGAACCCGGCACGCAGCTGACGATGCGCACCTTCCACGTCGGCGGCACGGCCTCGACCATCGCGGCCGACTCCGAGATTGTCCTCAAGCGCGCTGGCTTCCTCCACTACCGCGACCTGCGCACCGTCGCCCTCGAAGACGGCTCGGTCGTCGTCCTCAACCGCGGCACCATCGCCATCACCGCCGATGCCGAGGGCAAGGACGAGCTCGAGACCTATCCCATCCAGGTCGGCACCACCCTCTTCTTCGCCAACGGTGCCGAAGTCAAGAAGGGCGACCGCATCGCCGAGTGGGACCCGCATTCCGTCCCCGTCATCACCGACGCCGGCGGTATCGTCATCGAGGAAGACTTCGAGGAAGGCATCACCGTCGAGACCAAGATTGACTCGGCCACTGGCGGCCGCGTCCGCATGGTCAAGGACGTCTCCTCCAAGCTCCAGCCTCGCCTCATCGTCAAGGCCGTCCCCGAAGGCAAGAAGCTCCCCAGCGACCTCTCCAAGCTCGAGACCGTTGGCTTCTACACCATCCCGCAGGGCGCCAACGTCATCGTGGCCGACGGCGACACCGTCAAGCCCGGCCAGATCCTCGCCAAGATGCCCCGCGGCGAAACCAAGACCCGCGACATCACCGGCGGTCTGCCGCGCGTCGCTGAACTCTTCGAAGCGCGCACCCCCAAGGACGTCGCCGTCATCGCCGGCATCGAAGGCACCGTCGAGTTCGGCGAGAACGAGCGCGGCAAGCGCGTTGTCATCGTCAAAGACGAGGCCAACAACCTCTCCCAGCGCTATCTCATCCCGATGAGCAAGCCACTGGTCGTCTTCGCCGGTGACCACGTCAAGCTCGGCCAGCCCCTCACCGCCGGCTCGCCCAGCCCGCAGGAAATCCTCGAAGTCTGCGGTGACCAGGAGCTCCAGAAGTATCTCGTCAACGAAGTCCAGCAGGTCTACCGCCTCCAGGAAGTGCAGATCAACGACAAGCACATCGAGATCATCGTCCGCCAGATGCTCCGCAAGTACCGCATCGAGGACCCGGGTGACACCGACTTCCTCTACGGCGAGCAGGTCTCCCGCTACGTCTACGAGGAAACCAACGAGCGTATGAGCCAGGAAGGCAAGCGCCCGGCCGTCGGCAAGCCCGCCCTCCTGGGCATCACCAAGGCCGCCCTCGAGACCGACTCCTTCATCTCCGCCGCCTCCTTCCAGGACACCACCCGCGTCCTCACCGAGGCCTCCACGATGGGCCGCGTCGACGAACTGCGCGGCTTCAAGGAAAACGTCATCCTCGGCCACCTCATCCCTGGCGGCACCGGTTTCCCGATGTACCGCTACATCAAGATGGTCCCCTTGGGCACCCCCATCTCCCAGGACGAAATGGACGCCGTCTACGGCAAGAAGGACGAAAACGGCATCTCTACCGACTCCATCGAGATCCCCCCCGAGGAACGCGAAGCCGAAGCCGATCCCCTCTCCGACCTCGTCCCCGTCCAGGCCCCCGCCGCCCCGGTCGACGATGAAGGCGATGACCCCCTCGACCCCGAGCTCCCCGCCGTCAGCGCCCTCTTCGGCGAAACGACCGACGACAGCTACGACCCCTTCGCCGGCGTCTCCGAAACTGATGCCTCCGGCGATAACCCCGAGGACAT
>CAMGJH010000267.1 GCA_946056345.1 uncultured Lentisphaeraceae bacterium
TCGCAGGACCCCTGGACCATCATCGAGCCGGTGCTCCTGCGCATCACCCGGCGCGCTGTGCGCTAGTTAGAAAGAAAGGCCCCGCCCTTGAAACGGTTGATAACGCTCCTGGCTGCCTTGGTGCTGGCCGCTTTCGCGCCGGCCCAGAAGCCCTTGACAATGATTTGCGAGGCCACCTTTCCGCCCTACGAGTACCATGTGCGCGGCGGCATCGACGGGATCGACCCGGCCCTCGCGCGCATCATCGCCGCCTGTCTGGGGCGCGAACTCGAGGTGCAGGATATGGCCTTCGACGCAGTCATCCCGGCCGTCTCCACAGGCAAGGCCGACATCGCCGCCTCGGGGATTACGGTCACCGATGAGCGCCGGCGGCAGGTCCTCTTCTCGGAGCCCTATGTCGAGGCCGCGCAGGTGGTGGTGGTGCGCCAGGGGGGCGATATTGCCAGCCCCGACGCCCTCCGTGGCCGGCGCATCGCCGTCCAGAGCGGCAGCACGGGCGACCTCTTTGTCACCAAAACCTTCGGCGAGCCCGAGCGCTTCCAGAACGTCACCTTCGCCATCACCGCCGTGCTTAGCGGCAAGGCCGAGGCCGCTGTGGTCGACCAAGAGCCCGCGCGCGTCTTCGTGGCTGGGTCGCAGGGTCTGGCCATCCTGCCCGAGCCGGCCGTCTGCGAGACCTATGCCTTCGCCTTCGCCAAGGAGCGGCGGCTCCTCTGCGCGCAGGTCGACGCCGTCTTCGCGGCGATGCGCCGCCAGGGCACCCTCGAGCGGCTCCTCGAGCGCTACTTCGCCGCCGGGCGCGCCTACAAGCAGGACAAGGCGGCCCTCACCGAGGCGCTGGATACCTCCGACCTAATGGCCGAAGTCTTGGCCGACGAGGCGCTGCGCGCGCGTCTGGCCGAGCTCGCGGCAACGGGCGCGGCGGCCGAGGGCGGGGAGGCGGTCGGAGCCTGGCAGCGCTTCCGCGAGACGCTCCACCTGAACTTCGTGGCGGCCGACCGCTGGCTCTATCTGTTGCGCGGCTTCGGGGTGACGGTGGAGATCTCCTTCTTCGCCGTGCTCATCGGGCTGGCAATCGGCTTTATGGTGGCGGTCATCCGCGCCACGCACGAGACGCAGGGGACGCTGGCCGTGCCCGCTGCCCTCTGCAAGCTCTACCTGACGATTATCCGTGGCACGCCGGCGGTGGTCCAGCTGCTGATTATCTACTTCGTCATCTTCGGCTCGGTCAACGTGAGCAAGGTCTTTGTGGCGGTGATTGCCTTTGGCTTCAACTCCGGGGCCTACGTCTCGGAGATTATCCGCGCGGGCATTCTCTCGATTGACCGCGGGCAGATGGAGGCCGGGCGCTCGCTCGGGCTGGGCTACCTTTCGGCCATGGGCCACATCATCCTCCCGCAAGCCTTCCGCAATGTCCTGCCCGCCCTCGGCAACGAGTTCATCGTCCTGCTCAAGGAAACCTCCGTGGCCGGCTATATCGCCCTGATGGACCTCACCAAGGCCGGCGACATCATCCGCTCGCAGACCTATACGGCCTTCCTGCCGCTCCTCGCCGTGGCGGCCATCTACCTCGCCGTCGTCTCGCTGCTCACCTGCCTGCTTAGCCTCTTGGAACGGAAACTCAAAAATGGCTGATACGCTCTTCGACGTCCGCGACCTGCGCAAGCACTTCGGCGGCCACGCCGCCCTGCGCGGCATCACCACCGAACTGCGCCGGGGTGAAGCGCTCTTCCTCATCGGCCCCTCCGGCTCGGGCAAGTCCACCTTCCTGCGCTGCCTCAACCTCCTCGAGCGCCCCGACGGCGGCAGCCTGCACTTCTGCGGGGAGGACCTCCTCTCGCGCCGGTGCGACGTCAACCGCTTCCGAATGCGCGTGGGGATGGTCTTCCAACACTTCAACCTCTTTCCGCACCTCACTGTCTTAGAGAACATCACCCTGGCCCCCGTGCTCACCAAGCGCCTGACCGCCCCCGCCGCCGAACGCAAAGCGCTCGACCTCCTCGGGCGCATCGGCCTGGCCGACAAGCGCAACGCCTATCCCCCCCAGCTCTCCGGCGGCCAGAAGCAACGCATCGCCATCGTCCGCGCCCTGGCGATGGCCCCAGAGGTCTTGCTCTTCGACGAGCCCACCTCCGCCCTCGACCCCGAGATGGTCGGCGAAGTGCTCGCCCTCATGAAGGAACTCGCCGGCGAGGGGCTGACGATGGCCGTCGTCACCCACGAGATTGCCTTCGCGCGCGAAGTCGCCAGCCGCATCCTCTTCCTCGAGCAAGGGCAAATCACCGCCGAAGGCTCCCCGCAAGACTTCTTCACCAACCAGGCCAACCCCCGCGTCCGCGACTTCCTCGCCAAGGTCCTCTAAGCGCGCGCTAGCGTGCGCAAGTCGACAGTCGTCAGGGAACAGTCGACAGTCGTCAGTCGACAGTGGACAGCGGACAGCCGACAGCGGACAGCGCGCGTGCCGCGACGGGCGGGCTCGCTGCGCGAGCCAGCGGTTAGCCGTTAGCGGTTAGCTGTTAGCGCGCGTTCCGCGACGACTAGGCTGACGAAAGAAACCGTGCAGCAAGAGGCCCTCTGCCAACCGTGCCAAAAACGAACCCGGCCCGGGTCGACCCTCAACCCGGGCCTACCTCGAGGCCAACCCGGGGCGGATGGCTACGCAGGAGGAAACCACAAAGAACACAGAGAGCACAA
>CAMGJH010000268.1 GCA_946056345.1 uncultured Lentisphaeraceae bacterium
AGCGCGAGCGTCGCCGGGTCCGATGTCTTGGCGCGCTCGGTGGCCAGGTGGAAGGCGTCACGCGCCTTGGCCGCATCGCCCCGCGCCAGGTTCAGCCGTCCGGCCCCGTAGGCCGCTTGCGCGTCATAGAGGGTGGGCTGCGTGGCGGCCTTCAGCGCCTGTTCGTAAGCGGCCAGGGCCGTCGCCGGCTGCTCTGCCCCCTCGGCCGCGCGCCCCAAGAGCACCTGCGCGAGCACGCGGTCGACCTCCTGCGCGGCCGGATGGGCGGCCATTGCGCGGGCGGCTGCCTCGGCTTCGGACCACGCCTGGCGCTCCAACTGGAACTCCGCGAGCCAACGCAGGTAGGGCGGCGAGAGGCTCTGGGCATCCTTCATCCCCAGGAGCGGCTGGAGGAGCGCGGCGGCCTCTTCGCCCCGGCCCAGGGTGTGGAGCGCCTGGGCGCGCCGCAGCGAGGCATCAACGGTGCGGGCGTGGTCGAGCGGGGTCGGCCCGCCGGCTCCTTCCCGGACGGCGAGGGCCTTGCCCAGAGCCTGTTCGGCCGCCGCGAAGTCCTGCTGATTAAAGAAGATGAGCCCGCGCAGATAGGCCGCTTCGGCCATCGCCGCGCCCTGCGGGAAGCGCGTCAGATACTCATCGAGCGCAGCCGAAGCGCCGGCTGTGTCGCGGTCGGCCAATGCCAGGCGCGCCTGCAACATCAGCGCCTGGGGCACCACCTCTGCGTTGCCGCTGGCGATGGCTAGGCGCAGGGCCGCCTCCGCGCGGTCGGGCAACTGCGCCTGCTGGAAGGCGTAGGCGGCGGCATAGGCGGACTTGGGGGCAATCTCGGAGGTGGGCCAGCGCTCGGCGGTCTGCATCCACGCTTCGCCCGCGAGCGTCCAATCCTTTTCCTCCTGCGCCAACCAGCCCAACCGGTAGCTGGCCTCGGCGGCGACTGCCGGCTCCGCGTGCTCCACCAACCACGTGGCGCACCCGCGGGCCGTGGCGTTGTCCTTGGCCTTCAAGGCTGCTTCGAGCCGCAGGGGCGTCAACTGCGCCACGGCCTCATCCGAGAGCAACATCGCCACACGCGTGTAGGCCTTCAGGAAGCTCTCCGGCTGACCGCTCTGCGCGCGCAGACCCAACATCCGCTCGGCCGCCGGCCGCGCTTCGCGGCTATTGGGGAACTCCCCGATGACGCGCTCGTAGGCCGTAATCGCCCCCTGCGCGTCGCCAAAGGCCGTCGCCACCGCGCCCGCGAGCATCAACCGCTCGGCCGTGGCCTTGGGCGAGCGCGTCTCGTCAGCCGCCAACCAAGCGCGCGCGTCCTCGGGCTTGCCATCGCGCAACGCCGCCGCCACCGCCGGCAGGAGCAAGCGATTGTCGCCCAACGCCTTCTCGCCCGCCTCGCGGGCAAAGGTCACTGTGGCCCCATAATCCTGCGCGGCATAGGCCACCGTCAGACCGCGGATGGCCAACTTCGCGCGCTCCTCCGCGCGCGTCTCGTTCTGGAGCACTTGCTTGTAGCGCGCAATCGCCTCGGCGGCCTGACCGCCCTTGGCCGCCAACTCCGCCAAAGCCACCTGCGCGTGCAGCGCGTAAGCGCTCTCGCCCTCGGAGAGAATCCGGTAGAGCGTCGAGGCGTCCTGCCCCCGCCCCAACGCTTCGTAGCACTGCCCCAAGAGGAACTTCGAGGCGGCCGAGAGCTCGGGGGTGGTCCGCCCCGTGGCTGCCGTCTCCAAGAGCGGCCGCGCCGCCTCGGCTTGTCCTTCTTGCAAGAGTAGCCGCGCCAAGGCCAGCTGCGCCGCCAGGCGCCGATCGCCCGTGGTTAGTTCCATCACGCGCCGATACTGCGCCTGCGCGTCGGCCGAGCGCCCCAACTTCTCATAGCACCCGGCCAACGCCTGCCGCGCATCCGCCTCGGCCGCCGCCTCCGGCTTCTCGTTCGCCAAATACGCCTCGTACTCCGTTGCCGCCTGCGCGCTCATCCCACGCCGCGCCAGCCCCTCGGCAAACAACAACCCCTCGCTCGCCGCCATTGCCGCGCCCGAGCAACCAACCAATAGCCAAATCATCACGTGCTTCATACCCGCCATTATACCACATCCACCCCGTCCCCACACCAAACAAAAACTCGCCGAGGTTAAACACCTCAGCGAGTCAACTGGCGGAGAGGGTGGGAGTCGAACCCACGGAGCCCATTGCTGAACCCGGCGATTTAGCAAACCGCTGCCTTCGGCCACTCGGCCACCTCTCCAAAATCAACGCCCTATCGGGCAAAAGCGGCGCAATGATAGCACACTCCGCCCTGCACGGTCAAGGGAAAAATACGCCGCGCTACGCTGATGTGGGGGCTGCTCGCCCCCGCACCCCTCGGCAGGGCGGTTGTTGCAGGGGCTGCTCGTCCTCGCACCCCAAGAAAACCCGGCCACACCCCCGGCCGCGCTGGAGCGCCCTCTCACCTCGGCTGCTTCAATGGCCGCGTCCTGGTCTCCTCCCCGCCCTCACCCCTTCCCCCTTCTGCCCGGGGCTAGATGAATGATTAAGAGGCCCTCTTCATTCCAATCAGTGGTGCACTTAATAGTTGCCTGTGCCCCGGGTTCAATTCGAGCTCGGGGCGGGTTCAATTCGAGCTCGGGGCGGGGGGAATTCGAGCTCGGGGCGGGGTGAATGAATAAGACGGGGTCTTGTTACCAATAAGACGGGGT
>CAMGJH010000269.1 GCA_946056345.1 uncultured Lentisphaeraceae bacterium
GACATAGGGAGATTCCCAGGCTAGGGGTCTAATTGGAGCTACTACAGGCCTACCCCACAGCCACAGCAATGCCAGATCCAAGCTGCGTGCCCCGCCTGCGGTGGCGAGGCAACCTACGCCACCTGCAAAGGCTCGCTCAAGTGCGCCCTCTGCAAAGGCCGCGGTAGCATCACGCAAAAGGCCTCCAGAGGCAGCACCCTCTCCCTCGACACCCCAAAGCGCGTCCGCTGCGCCGCCTGCGCCGGCTCGGGCAAGTGCCCCACCTGCCAAGGCCGCCCGATCAACTGCAAGCATTGCAACGGGAGCGGCAAGGTCCCGAATGTTGAACTCGTTCTCGCCCGCATTGCCCAGCTCGCCGAGCAACTCCAAGCCCACCTCGCCACCCAGTTTAAGGAGGACCTAACCGCTCGCGAGCAGAGTGCCCTCCTCGCTGGCGAACTCAAGCAAGCCCAGGCCCTCCCCGACCCCGCTGAGGCCCTCGCCTTCCTCAATGCCCTGCCGCCCGAGCGCGTGGCCGCCATCCAGTGGTCCAGCGTCGGTGCTCTGCGTGCCATCCTCGAAGCCACCCTCACCGAAGCGCGCGAACGCACCGCCGCCCAGGCCAACCAACGCGCCGAACTGCGCGCAGCCATCGCCCAAGCTCAGCGCGCCGACACCCCGCTTAAAGGCATGGTCGCCCTCCTCCCGCTCTTTGAAAAGTATGCCCAGTGCGATGCCCTCCCCGAACTTCACACCGCCTTTGATGGCCTCTTCGCCGCCGCCAAGTCCCAACGCCACCTCCAACGCGAAGGCCTGGAAGAGCGCGTTGCCGCCCTCGGCCGCCTCCAGACCCAACCCGCGCTCTTGATTGACCAGGCCAATGCCCTCCTCGCCGACTGGCCCGAGGCCGATGCCCCCAAGCCCTTGCGCGACTACGCCAAGCAGGCCGGCCGTGCCGACCTCACGGCCTTCCTCTCCGAACGCCCCTTCGACGATGCCCGCGCCAACCTTGAGCGCGCCCGCCAGAAGGCCGAACGCCTCCAAGCCGAAGCCGAAGCCACCAAATCGGCTTGGTGGATTTGGGCCGGTACCGGCCTCGGCGGCCTCTTCGTGCTCTATGTCCTCTACGCGGCCATCAATAACCTTCTGGCCCGCAAGGCCGAACGCGAGCGCCAGGCCCGCCAGCGCGCCGCCCTCGAAAGCGTCCGCGCCACAATGGCCCGCCGCCGCCACTAAGCGATGAGCGCCCGCCCCCACCCCACCCCTCGCCTCCACGCCTGGCTGGAACTGCTGCGCCCGCCCAACCTCTTCACCGTCCCGGGCGACGTGCTCGCCGGCTGGACCCTCGCCGGCCAAGGCGGCAACCCCACCCTCACCCTCCTCGCCTCCCTCGGCCTCTACGCCGCCGGGCTCCTCTGGAACGACCTCTTCGACCTGCGAATCGACGCGCGCGAACGCCCGCGGCGCCCCCTCCCCTCCGGCCGCGTCCCCTGCCGCCACGCCCTCTTCGCCGCCCTCGTCCTCAGCGTCCTCGCCCCCCTCCTGGCCCTCAACGCCTGGCCCGTGGCCGTCACCCTCCTTGCCCTCATCCTCTTCTACGACGCCCTCGCCAAGCACTTCGCCGGCCTGGGCGTGGTGACAATGGGCGCCTGCCGAGGCGTGAACCTCCTCCTCGGCGTGGCCGTGGCCTGCCCGGGCGGACCCAGCGCCTGGCCGCCCCTGGCCTGGCTCGCCGCCGGGCTGATGACGCTCTACATCGTCGGCGTCTCCATCGTGGCACGCAACGAGGCCAACCCTCGGGCAAAGGTCGGCCGTGCCTGGCGCGCCTTCCCCATTGTGATGACCCTCCTCTTTGTGCCGATTGGCTGGTTGCGCGGCGCGCCAATGCTCTGGGCGGGCCCCGTGGCCTGCCTCCCGCTCCTGCCGCTGCTTCTCATCCGCCGCCCCATTCCGGCGCTCGTCGGCGGCCTCATCCGCCACCTCATCCTCCTCCAAGCGCTCTGGTGCCTCCTCGCCACCGGCACCCTCTGGCCCCTCCCGGCCCTCCTCCTCGCCTGCGCCCTCGCCGCCGCCCTCGCCGGCCGCACCTTCGCCGGCTCCTAACCCCCACGCCCCTCGGGAGCGCAGTGCGCTCCACCCCGGCCAAGTCCGAGCAAAGCGAAGGAGCTATGTCAACAAGCGCCCTTCGGGCACTTCGGCATCAAAACCTATCGAAAACCACCCCAAAAGCCATCCGCCCCAGGTCGAGGGCCAACCCGGGCCTACCTCAAGGCGAACCCGGCGATGCAAGGAACGACCGAAGAGGGGATCGGCCAGGGAGCGGTTGGAGGGAGACCTTGCGAACCCTTAGCAACCGAAAATGCTCCGTATTAACCCAACAATGCCCGATATCATCCGCCAGACCACTAAGTAAGCCAGGGGAAACAGAAGAATCTGGCCTAGGCAAACAAGGACTTCGCACAGAAGCTTATGCTTCTCTGCGAAGGTAGGTTGAGGCAGCGGAAGCGCAGGTTTAGGGACAGGGACGGGAACGGGGATTGCAGAGGGTGGAGGCGGTGTCGCGGGCGGGGTGGCACGGTAACGTTTGACCTCGCGCTTGCGGCTGTTCGGGGACCGGGCCGCCGGTGACGCGGGCGGGGTGGCACGGTAACGTTTGACCTCTGCTGCGGTGAGGGTATAGCCGCAGGCTGGGCAGGACCTTCCGT
>CAMGJH010000270.1 GCA_946056345.1 uncultured Lentisphaeraceae bacterium
AGGCCCGGGTTGACCTCGAGGTAGGCCCGGGTGAGGGGGAAAGCAGGGGGGCCCGTTCTGACAGGCCGCGTCCTCGCGGCCCAAATAAAAGCCTAACGGCAACCGGGGAGGGTAGCCGTTAGGAGGGGCGCGCAGTGCGTGCCGCGATGGAGGAGGCGGGAGAGCGGGGGGCTTAGTGTTTGGCTTCGATGCCGCTCCAGCGGTTGGCGAGTTTGGCGGTGCCGAGGATGAGCTTGAGGACGCGCCAGGAGGTGTTGGGGACTTGGTATTCGGGGCAGATACGGTCGTAGCGGCCGCCGTTTTGGTTGAACTCATCGATGACGAGGGCAACGGCATCGCGGACGGTTTCGGGGTCGAGGCCGGTGAGGATGATGGTGCCCGCGTCCATCGCTTCGGGGCGTTCAAGGGCCTGGCGGATGGTGACGGCGGGGAAGTTGAGGATGGAGGATTCTTCGGAGATGGTGCCCGAGTCGGAGATGGCGCAGAGAGCGCTGAGTTGGAGGGCGTTGTAGTCGAAGAAGCCGAAGGGCTCGAGGAAGCGGATGCGCGGGTCGATGGCGAGGCCCTCGAGGGCTTCAAGGCGTTTGCGGGTGCGTGGGTGGGTGGAGACGATGACGGGGAGGTCGTAGGTCTGGGCGAGGGTGTTGAGGAGGGTGACGATCTTGCGGAGGTTGGAGGGGAAGTCGACGTTTTCCTCGCGGTGGCAGGAGACGATGAAGTAGCGCTTGGGCTCGAGGTGGAGGCGGGAGAGGATGTCGGAGCGGTCGATTCGGTCGCGGTATTGGGCGAGGACCTCGTACATCGGCGAGCCGGTGACGTAGACGTGGCGGTGGGGAAGGCCTTCGGAGAGGAGGTGGCGGCGGGAGTTCTCGGTGTAGACGAGGTTGAAGTCGGCGATGTGGTCGATGATGCGGCGGTTGATTTCCTCGGGGACATTGAGGTCGAAGGAGCGGTTGCCGGCTTCCATGTGGTAGATGGGGATCTTCATCCGCTTGGCGATGATGCCGGCGATGGCGGCGTTGGTGTCGCCGAGGATGAGGATGGCATCGGGCTTCTCGCGCAGGAAGATTTCTTCCACCTTGATGAGGGTTTCGCCCAGGACGTGACCAAGGGTGGAGGTGTCCACGCCGAGGTAGTAATCGGGGGCGCGCAGACCGAGGTCGTCGAAGAAGATTTGGTTGAGGGTGTAGTCGTAGTTCTGGCCGGTGTGGATCATCCGGTGGTCAAGGTGGGCTTCTAGACGTTTGATGACGGCGGCCAGGCGGATGATTTCCGGGCGCGTGCCGACGATGGAGAAGACTTTGAGTTTGGACTTGGACATCGTTAGACCTCCTCGAAGTAGGTGTCGGGGTTTTCGGGGTTGTAGGGCTCGTTAATCCAGAAGAGGGTGAGGAGTTCGTCCTCGCCGATATTGGTGATGTTGTGGGTGTACCAGACGGGCATATCGACGAAGGCGGGGTGCGCGCCGTCGAGCTCGAAGGAGAGCTTTTCGGTGGTGCCGATGCGGCGGAGCTCAATGCGGGCGCGGCCTTGGATGACGGCGAAGCGCTCGATCTTGCGGGTGTGGTAGTGGTTGCCGCGGGTGATGCCCGGGTGGGTGGTGGAGAAGGAGAACTGCCCGCCCAAGCCGGTGATGCGCGCCACTTCCACGAAGGAGCCGCGCGGGTCGGTATGCGGCTCGAGGGGGAAGGGGAAGAAGGCGGTGTGGTCGATGTAGCCGCGGTAGGTGTTGAAGAGCTGGAGGTCGAGCGGGGTGGGGAGGGCGGGGAGGATGCCCTTGGCGAAGTAGTCGCGCGTGTAGCGCTTGAAGGAGGCCAGGAGCTCGGAGACCTTGCGCGTGCCGGTGTAGGGGACGCGGAACTCGAGGGCGGCCTTGCCCTCTTCAATGAGTTTGAGGAAGGTTTGGCAGAGGTCGCCCACATAGATGAGGCGGAGCTCGCCATCGACATCGATGTGCGGCATTTCGCCGTGGGTGAGTTGGTGGCAGAAGGTGGCGACCACCGAGTTGTAGCCCGGCCGGCCGTGGGGGCCGAAGACATTGGGGATGATACAGCCGGTAAACTTGGCACCGGTGCGGCGGGCCCAGGCATCGAGCAGGGCGCGGCCGGCGCGCTTGGAGGCACCGTAGAGGTTCTCGCGCGCTTCCTGGGTGGAGGAGGCGAAGAGGACATGTGGGGTGACCTGCTCGGCTTCCATCGCGCGGATGAGCTTATCGACGAGGGCGATGTTGGTTTCGTAGAGGACTTGGGGGTCGGGGTGGCGGTTGACGGCGGCCAGGTGGACGATGGCATCGCAATTGCGGACGAAGGCGCGGAGTTTGACTTCGTCGTCGAAGAATGCATCCTCGAAGGGGACGCGCTCGAAGGTGTCGGGGCGAGTGCCGGCGAGGGAGAAGAGGTGGGTGCCGATAAAGCCGGCTTGACCGGTGATGCCAAGGCGTATCATTGGGGTGAACTCCAGGGGGCGGACCAGGTTTCGGGGGGATATTTCCAGTTGTCGTTGCGCGCGCCCTCGAGGGTCTTGTCGGAGAAGACCAGGAGGATGGAGCCGGGCTCGGTGGCCTTGATGGCGTTGGCGTAGCCGGCAGGCGCGCAGAGGAGGCGGGGGTTGTCGGCCTCTAGGCGGAAGCCCTCGGCCTCGCCGGTGGCCTCGGGTGGGGCGAAGGAGGCCATCGGCAGGAGG
>CAMGJH010000271.1 GCA_946056345.1 uncultured Lentisphaeraceae bacterium
CTGTCCGCTGGGAGCGAAGCGACCCCCGCTGCGAGTGCAACTCGGTTGCGCGGCGGGGGAGAGGTGTGCTAGAATGGGCGCGATTTTGACGGAGCGTAGCGCAGTCTGGTAGCGCATCTGCTTTGGGAGCAGAGTGTCGGGGGTTCAAATCCCTCCGCTCCGACCACTTTATCAAGGACGTGCGCGATGGATAAGAAAGAGGCACCGAAGAGTTCGTTGGATGCGTTGGTTTCGCTTTGCAAGCGCAGGGGGTTCATCTTCCAGAGTTCGGAAGTGTATGGGGGCTTTGCGGGCTTTTGGGATTACGGTCCGCTGGGGTGCGAGCTCAAGCGCAACATCAAGGAGAGTTGGTGGCGGTGGACGGTGCGCGATCGCGAGGATGTGGAGGGGCTGGATGCCTCGATCATTATGCACCCGGCGATTTGGAAGGCCTCGGGCCACCTGGATACCTTCTCCGACCCGATGAGCATGTGCAAGGGTAACTGCCGCAAGTTGATGCGCGCAGACCAGATTTGGGATGTCTTTGAGGAGTCGGCCATCTGTGCGGCGCTCGCGCCGATGGTGGGCGATGCGGGCAAGGTGGCCACCTGGTGCAAGGGGAAGGGGAAGGCCGTGGCCCCGGGGCTCTATACCGTCCAGCACCCAGAACACCTGGAGGCCATCTTCGAGCAGCTCAAGGTGCAGACTTCCGCGCGCGATCTCTTTATCCTGCTGGCGACGCCGGCGGGCGAGGCGCCGGTGCTGCCGTGCCCGAATTGCGGCGGCGTGATGACCGAGCCGCGCCCCTTCAACCTGATGTTCAAGACCATCGTTGGCCCGGTGGATGACCCTTCCAATGTGGCCTATCTGCGCCCGGAGACCGCACAGGCGATCTTTGCCGAGTTTTCGAATGTGATGGTCTCGAGCCGCCAGATGCCGCCTTTTGGCATTGGGCAGATTGGCAAGAGCTTCCGCAACGAGGTGACCCCGCGCAACTACATCTTCCGCTCGCGCGAGTTCGAGCAGATGGAGCTGGAGTTCTTCATCAAGCCCGATGAAGCCGTCGAGCTGCTCTGCGGCCACGTGGCCCCGCTTACTGCCGAGACCGACCTCTCCGAGCCGCAAGCCGACTGGGGCTGGGAGTGCTGGCACAAGTATTGGGTGGAGCAGCGCAAGCAGTGGCTCGTGGCCAACGGCCTGCCCGCCGAGAGTTTTGTGGAATATTGGCAGAAACCCGACGAATTGGCCCACTACGCCCGCGCCTGCGTGGATATTGAGTATCGCTTCCCCTTCGGCGTGCAGGAGCTTGAGGGCATCGCCGCGCGCTCGGACTTCGACCTCTCGCGCCATCAGGAGCACTCGGGCAAGAGCATGGAGGTCTTCGACGAGCCGCTCAAGCTCGCCGTCAAGAAGCTCTCCGACGACGAGAAGGCCGCCTTCCGCGCCAAGACCGTCGCCGCCTGGGAGGCGCGCGGCAAAACCGCCGAAGCCGCCAATGCCTTCCTCGATCGCCTCTTCGAGGGCAAGTATATCCCGCACGTCATCGAGCCCTCCTCCGGCGTCGACCGGATGGCCCTGGCGATGCTCTGCAATGCCTACGAGGAGCAGAAGCTGACCGATGAGAAGGGGCGCGAGGACATCCGCACCGTCCTCCACCTGGCCCCGCAGATTGCCCCGATCAAGGTGGCCGTCTTCCCGCTGGTCAAGAACCGCCCCGAACTCTACACCCTCGCGCGTTCGATCTTCAAGCGCCTCCAGAAGCGCTACAACTGCTTCTGGGACGAGACCGGCGCCATCGGCCGCCGCTATCGCCGCCAGGATGAGATTGGCACCCCCTTCTGCGTCACCGTCGACTTCGACACCCTCGAGAAGGACGGCACCGTCACCCTCCGCGAGCGCGACTCCATGCAGCAAGAGCGCATCTCCGTCGACGAGCTCATCGCCAAACTCGACGCGCTGGTGTGATGTAAGTCGACAGTCTGCAGTCGACAGTCGACAGTGCGCGTTCCGCGACGGATCGGCCGGCAAATCCCGGCAATCCGTCGCGTTCGTATTGCAGAGTAGCCGTCGCGCGAAAGCTGCGCTATTTCCCTCCGCCCTGCCCGTCGCGTGAGCGTCCTGGCGACTGTAGACTGTTCACTGTCGACTCCACGTGGCTCGCGCGCGCAACTTTTGCTTGCTTCCTGGCGCAACACGCGCTATTATAGAAGCCAGAAGTTCGGGCGGGGCCCGAGCGAAGGCCTTAGAGAGAGATTGAGAAGACGATGACTGACGAGACGAAGAAGCCCGATCCAATTGTGGAGGTGGAGCAGTTCGGGAAGTTGCCCGACGGCACGGTGGTGTTGCATTACACGTTGAAGAATGGCCTCGGCGGCGAGCTGGAGGTGCTGGAGTATGGCGGAACGGTCCGCCGCTTCACCGTGCCCGGGCCCGACGGCCAGCCGCGCAATGTCATCGTGGGGCCCGACACGCTCGAGGGCTGGATCAAGGAGCCCTATTACGGCCAGCTCATCGGCCGCGTGGCCAACCGCATCGCCCACGGCAAGTTCTCCCTAGAGGGCAAGGATTACACCCTGGCCACGAACAACGCCCCTGGCGGCATCCCCTGCGCGCTGCACGGCGGCGAGGAGGGCTTCAACGCCCGCGTCTGGAAGCTGCGCGCCTTCTTCCAGGAGAATATCCCTGCCGAGGCCGAGTGGGT
>CAMGJH010000272.1 GCA_946056345.1 uncultured Lentisphaeraceae bacterium
GGGGCTCCCGATGGGTGGGCATGGCCTCGGGGGTGCCCGCAGGGGCAGGCAGTGCACGCAGATAGCGGGGGGCGTTGGAATGCGGGGGGAGGGCAGCCTGGGCGGCAGCGGCTGGGAGGTTGGAACCCCGCAGGTGGCGGGGCGCGTGGGTGCTGAGGCGCTGGGGGGGGGCGGCGGCGGCCGGGCGGATGCACTGGGCGGCCTGGACGGGGTGGAGCTCGCGGCCGCGGCCCCAGTCATCGATGCGGTAGGCAGCCTCGCTCGCCTGCTGGACCTCGAAGAGGAGGTTACCCGGGCCGACGGAGTGGACGATGCCCGCCGGCAGGTCGAAGAGGTCGCCGGGGTGGGTCTGGTAGGCCTGCAGGTGCTCGAGGAGCTTTTCGGGGGTGGCTCCGGCGGTCAGCCCGGCCCAAACCTCGGCCCCGGGCGCGGCATCGAGGACGTACCAGAGCTCGTGCTTGGTGCGCACGCCGAGCTCGAGGGCGGCCACGTCGTCTGGGTGGACCTGGACGGAGAGGCGGTCGTGTGCGTCGAGGATCTTTATGAGGAGGGGGAAGTGCTCGGGGTCGGGGGCCTTGGTGCCCAGCAGGTCGCGGCCGAAGGTCTGCGTGAGGACGTCCAGCCCAATGCCCTCGAAGGGCCCATTGGAGACGATGCTCTCCGAGCCGGGCAGGGCAGAGAGCTCCCAACTTTCGGCGCAGGGGTGCGGGGTGTTGGCGCGATTGTAGCGGCGCGCGATGGCATTGCCGCCCCACAGGTAGTCCTTGTAGACCGGGTGGAACATCAGCGGGTAGAGCGCGTGAGTCTTCATAAGGGGGTGTGCGTTAGCGGGAAAGCGCGCGGACGGTCTCCTCGGCGCGGCGGAGGATCTCGTCGAAGGGGGCCGGACCGGCTTCTAGACCGCGCTCGATGACGGCGGCGATGGCGTCGGCCGAGATGCGCCCGGCGAGGAAGGCCTTGACGGCGACTTCGTTGGCCAGCGTGAGGATGGGGTGGGTCCAGGCGCCTTTGGGGAGAGCCTCGAAGACGAGCTTGAGGCAGGGGAAGCGGCGGAGGTCGGGCTCGGCGAAGGTGAGGCCCTGCATTTGCGCCAGGGACATCGGCGCGACGGGGGCGTGGAGGGCGCGGTCGGGCCAAGTGAGGGCATACTGGATGGGCAGGGCCATATCCGGCTGGGCCAACTGCGCGAGCAGTGCGCCATCCTTGAAGTGGACGAAGGAGTGGACAATGCTCTGCGGGTGGACCCAGACGCGCAGCTGGGCGGGGTCGAGGGCGAAGAGGTGCAGGGCCTCGATCATCTCGAGCCCCTTGTTCATCATCGTGGCCGAGTCGACGGTCACCTTCGGGCCCATCGACCAGCGCGGGTGGTTGAGCGCCTCGGCAACGGTCACCTTGGCCCAGTCAATCGCCACGCGGCCGAAGAAGGGGCCGCCGCTGGCGGTGAGGATGACCTCGGCCACGCGCGCCTCGGCCTTGGGTGTGGCTGCATCGGTGCGCACGCACGCCGGCTGGCTTGCCTGGCTCTGCAAGCACTGGAAGATGGCCGAGTGCTCCGAATCGAGCGGCAGGATGCGCACGCCCTTCTCGGCGCGCCGGCGCATCACCTCGGTGCCGGCCATCACCAAGACCTCTTTGGTGGCGAGCGCCACATCGTGCCCGGCCTCGATGGCCGCGAGGGTAGGGGCGTACCCGGCCATCCCGGCGATCGCCATCACCACGAGGTCCGCTTCGGGGAGCGCGGCCAGTTCGCAGAGCGCCTCCTCCCCGGCGGGGATGCCCTCAGCGTTAGGCGCGGCCAGGGCCAGGTGCTTGACGCCGAACTGCGCGGCCAGGGCTTGCAACCCTGCCGCGTCGCGTCCGGCCGCGAGCCCCACCACCTCAAAGCGCTCGGGGTGCGCGGCCACCACGCGCAAGGTGCTCGCGCCAATCGAGCCGGTGGCCCCGAGGAGGACAATCCGCTTGCAGCTCATAGATAGAGGTTGAAGTCTAAACCGCAGTACCGCGCGGCAAAGTAGCTCAGCAGGAAGACGGCCGGCACGAAGATGATGCTATCGAAGGTGTCGAAGAAGCCGCCCATCGCCGGGAAGAGGGCCGAGGAATCCTTCACCCCGCACTGGCGCTTGAAGAGCGACTCGAGCAGGTCGCCCAAAATCCCCACCGTGACCAACACGGCCACCGTCCCCAGGAACCAAAGTGCCTTCCCGGGCGTTTCGGTGAGGCGGTAGAAGCTGCAGAGCAGGTCGCTCCTCGGGAAGGCGTGCGAGAGGGCAATCATCGCCCCAGCCGAGAGGAGCGAAAAGGCGTAGCCGCCGGCGGTGCCCTCCCAGCTCTTGCCCGGCGAGAGGCGCGGGCACATCTTGTGCTTGCCGAAGGCCGAGCCGATGAAGTAGCCACCTGTGTCGCTCATCTTCGTGACCAGGACCAACACCAACGCCACAAAGATGCCGCTTATCATATTCGTCGAGGGGTCGCAGGCGCAATCCTCGGGGAAGACCGAGAGCCCCGCGACGATAATCAGGAAGAGCGAGAGCGAGAGGGGAATGTAAAGCGCCGCGAAGAGCGAGAGCGCCAGCGTCTCCAACGGCTTCTCGATCTTCGCGCTCAGCAGGTGCCAGAAGGTCAGCCCAAAGAAGAGGACAATCGGAAGCAGGCAGAGGCCGAGGCCGTAGACC
>CAMGJH010000273.1 GCA_946056345.1 uncultured Lentisphaeraceae bacterium
GATAGGCATAACTCGTCACGCGCCCCTGCTCATCGCGCACCGAGGTCAGGCGACCACTCAAGTCATACGCGCGCTCGGTCACCAACCCATTGCGCTCCTCGCGCACCACGCGCCCGGCCGCGTCGTAGGTATAGGCCCGCGTCTCCTCGCCGTGCGAGCCATAACGCGTGCTCGCGACCATCTGCTTGAGCGTGTTGTAGCTGTTGGTCGTCACGATCCCACTCGTCTCCCGCTCCCACAACGGCCCCGTGCAATTCCACCGCGAGTCGTTACTCAACCCGTTGGAGAAGCTCGACCCCAAATGCTTGTGCGCCGCGCTATAGGTGCGCGTCTCCCACGTCAAGGGCACCCACGCCCCGCCAATCCACGCCTCGCGCTCCACCCGCACCACATTCCCTGAGAGGTCATAGACCTGCTTCTGCCGCGTCGACTTCCCCGCCACCAACGCCAGTGCACCCTCCTCGCCGACCACGCCCTCGGTCACCGTCTCAGTCAGCGTCTCCTCGTCGTAGCCATACTCGCTCATCCGCCCATCGGGCCGCACCACCTGCCACAGCCGCCCCGCCTCAAAGGTGTTCTCCGACTCCACATCATAGTAGCGCCGGACCGTCTCCAGCCCGCCACGAACCTCCGTCTCTTCCCGCACGCCACTGGGCAAGAGCGCCTCCTCGAAGGTCTCCGAGCGCACCACCTCGCCATCCACCTGCTCCACCGTCGTCTGCGGCCGCCGATCCAGCGGGTCGGCTCCGTAAGTATAGGTAACCACTCGCGTCTCCCCGGCCCCCGTCCGCGTCTCGGTCAAGGTTCGCCCCTGCGCATCGTAGGTATAGGCCGTCTGCGCGCCCAGCTCATCGGTCGTGAGCGCTCGCCGCCCCAAACCATTCCCCTCCGTCACCCGCGTTGCCGCCAACGTCGTCCGCCCCCCGCGCGTCCGCCCAATCACCGCATTGCCATTGGCCGAATCAAGCACCTCAGTCTCCTCGGAAGCCACCTCTTCACCCCGCTTCGTCCGCCGCGTCACCGTCACCTGCCCCTGATTGAAGGAGACCTCCCGGCTCGTCGTCGCCGCCTCCGGGCCCTCTCCCTCGGTCATCGCAAAGTCGTGCAACGCCTCCTCCCAGGTCCACCGCACCGGATAGACCCCATCCACCAACCGCAATGTCCGCTCGCCCTCCTTGGCAAACTCAAAGACCTTCACCACATCGCCCGCCACATCGCGCCAAACCACCCGATAGGCCGTCGGCGAAATCACCTCCACCGCCAACTCCCCATCTGCCACCGAAGTAATCCGCTCAATCCGTCCCTCGCCATCCCGCTCAATCACAATCCCCAGCTCATCTACCGTCGCCCGAACCCCCGCCGGCGAAACCAACTCCACCGCCGTGCCCGAGGCATCGTAAACCACCCGCGAACGATCGGCAAAGACCTCGTGCCACGCCACCTCCTCTGCCTCCACACGCACCAACCGCGAGTTCCGCGCCACGCCAATCCCCGTCGGCATCCCCGCCGGGTCATAGGCAATCGCCTTGCCAAACGGCGGCTCCACCCGCCGGCGCGCCACATCCAGCCGCCGCAACATCGGATGGTCATAACGCAACACCGCCGGCGTAAAGAGCTTATCGGAGAGATTCATCTCCTCAATCACCAACGCCCCCTCCGGCATTCCCACCAGCAACGGCGTTCGCCCAAAAGCCTGCCGGAAGGAGACACACCCCGCATCCACCTGCCGCTGCGTTCCCATCGCGCACCAACTCCGGCAATCCTCCTCGCTCTTCTTAGAATCCATCACGAGCGACACCGTCAGCGGCGCACTCCCCGCTGCCACCTCCACCGGCGCCCCTCCCGTCGGCGGCTGATAAGTCGCCCGCCACGCCACATCCACCTTCCACGTCACATTCGTGGAGATGTTACTTGCTAAACACTGATCCCGCAATGCCAAGACCTCGGCGCTCGCCCGCACCGTGCCATCTTCCACCAACACCGGCCCCGTCTCCGGCGCCACCAACGTATACGTCAAATGCGGTTCTCCCTCTCCAACCCCCGTCGCCACCCCGCCATCGCCCGCATTACTCACCGTCAACTCCGTCGGCGACAGCGAAAACCCCGTCGGGCTCGGCGAAATAATCACCTGGCAACGATTGGTCACCGCCTCGACAAACCCCGTCGAATGTTCATACCGCTGCGTCCCAATCACCTCCCCCGTCACCTCCTGTGCCCCCGCCGCCAAAAAGGCCAAAGCATCCACCGTAAAGCCATTCACCTTCCCCACCAGGAAACTCCCCACCGCCGTCGCCGCAGCCGTCTCAATATCGCTATCGCCCCCCGAGTAAGAAGCACTCCCCTCAATCGGCCCCGTGGCACCCCACGGCACCGTCACCTGCGTAGGCGAAACCACAAAGCTCGCCTGCGGAATCGTCCCCGCCTGACGATAGAACTGCGTATTCTCCAACCCCTCAATCGCAAACGCATACGGCCCACCCACCGACGCAAACGCCGCGCTCGCCACCACATAGCCCCCCTCCTGCACTGTCGCGGTATTCCCCCACGGCAACTCGTGCTCCCCCCCCCACACCCCCACCCCCCCCCCCGCCCCCCCCCGCCCCCCCCCCACCCCCCCCCCCCCACACACCCCCCCCCCCCCCCCCCAACAACCCCCCCCCCCCCCCA
>CAMGJH010000274.1 GCA_946056345.1 uncultured Lentisphaeraceae bacterium
GCCCGGCAACTGGCTGGCGTGGCGCGCGGGGGCGGAGAGGCCTTGGAGGAAGGGACCGAAGGAGCCACCGGCGAGGCGCCCGGCCAGCGGCAGCGAGAGCAGGTAGAGCACGGCCACGGCCCCGATCGCCCAGGCCCAGCGAAGGCGACGGCGGAAGCGGTCGTGCGCCGCGACCTTGGCGCGCACATCGCGGAACTCGGGCAGGTCGCCATACTTCACGGCCAGGTTGCCGATGAGCGCTCGGGCGGTGCCCCAGTCACGCGAGCGAATGCACTGGCGAATGCGGACGAGGTCGCGCGCGACGATGCGGCTAGGCAGGTCGCGCAACTCCTCTTCGTAGACCATGGGGTCCTCGTTGAGCTGGCGGAACTCCTCGATGAAGGCCTGGGCGCGCTCGTAGTTCTCGGCCTTGAGTTCGTTGGGGATGAGGCTGGCGAGGCGGTTGCGGCGGGCGACCTTGCGCTCGGCCTCCTCCACGCGCTCCTGGGCTTGGGCGAGGAGCTTTCGGCCGGTGGGGCCGGAGGGCTCGAAGCCGTGGAGCCTGCCGGCGATGGTGGCCAGGCGCTCGAAGCGTCGCTCCTCCCAGGCTGCGTCCATCAGCTTGAGGATGCCGGCCACGTGCTCATACATTCGGCAATCGGCCCCGCAGCTGGGGCAATACTGCTGGCCCACGAAGGTCTCCGCACCACACTCCAGGCAACGCTCGCTGCCATCCCAGCCGCACTCGGCGCAGAACTTGGTGCTGATGGGGTTGACCGCGTCGCACCACTTGCAGCGCCAGGTGGTCTTGATGGTGGGGGCAACGGTCTTGCCGTGGCTGGCGGCCTCGGTGAGGGCGCGCACGAAGTCCTGCGCCGAACGGAAGCGCTGCTCGCGGACGGTCTCCAGGCTGCGGCGGAGCACCTCGCGCAAGAAGGCGGGCACATCCTGTTCGCGGTAGTAGCGGGGGTTGCGCCCGGTGAGGAGGAAGTAGAGGATGGCACCGAGGGAGTAGATGTCCGCGCGCGCATCGCTGGTCGAGGCATCTTGCTCGAGCTCGGGGGCGGAGTAGCCCAGGCTGATGAGCTTCTCGCCCGGGACGGTCAGCTCCTCGACCTGCGTATGCCCTTCGCCCTTCGGGGCCAAGCGCGCCAGACCAAAGTCGACAATCTTCGGTTCGCAGGAGGGGTCTAGGAGGATATTCGCGGGCTTGAGGTCGCGGTGGATTACGCCGCAGCTGTGGGCGTAGACCATTGCTCGGGCGATCTTGAGGACCATCGCAACGGCCTCTTCGGCGGTCATCGGCCCTTGGCGGTTGATGAATTGCTCCAGGGAGAGATTCTTGAGGGGCGGGGCTTCGGTGGCTTCGGGCACGACCACCTCGGTGGTCTGCGTCGGCCCCGAGACGTACTCCATCACGATGTAAGGCCCCAGCGCGTCCTCGCCCAGCGCGTAGATGTGCACGATGTAGGCGTGGTTGAGGGCGGCAACGGCGCGGGCCTCTTGCAGGAAACGGGCGCGCAGGGAGGGATCTTCCAGCGTGCGTTCGTTCAAGCGCTTGATGGCCACGTAGCGCCCCAGACGGCGGTCGCGCGCCAGGTAGACCACGCCCATTCCGCCATCGCCAATCTTGCCGCAGATGGCGTAATCATCGGAGGGACTGCGGCCGGAGGCGGCCTCGGCCGGCTTGAGGGTAGTCCCCTCGCTGTCGGGCTTGAGCACCACCGTCCGCTGGCCTTCGGCAGCGCTGGGCTGGACGGATTCGGGCGAGGTCTCGGGGCTCATCGCGTCTCTCCTTGGGCCTTAGGGCTGGCGTTGGAAGGTGGTGGGGTCTTGCGGGACAATCTCGAAGTTGGGCTTCCAGTGGGGCGAAGCGCCATAGAAGGCCATTGGCGTGTGGTAGGTAATCTGCTCGATGACCTCCTCGCCAAAGCCGTCGGCGCGCAGACGCTCGATGACCTTCACGAGCGAGAGCGGGTCGCTGATGCCCCAGTCGGCCGAACCGTTGACGATGACGCGCTCGTGGCCGTGCTCGCGGATCATCGCGCTCACGCGCTCGGGCGAGAGCTTGGAGTAGGGGTAGACGGTCATCCCCGCGTAGCAGCCGCTCTCCAGGGCCAGGGCAATCGTCTCCTCAACGTTGTGGTCGATGTCGATGCGCTCGCGCGTCAGTCCCTCGCCCGCGATAATCTCCAGCACGCGCTTGATGCCCTTGAGTTTGTTGAAGTGCGGCAGGTGCAGCACCACCGGCATCTTGCGCTCCTCGGCCAGACGCAGCTGGCGCACCAGTGCGTGCTCCTCGTTCTCGGTGATGTTGTTGAAGCCAATCTCCCCCAGCGCCACGCACCGCGGATGATTCAGGTATTCGCCCATCCCGTCAATGACCTCATCGGCCAACCGTCGGTCCTCGGCCTCCTTCGGGTTCATCCCAATTGCGCTCCAATGGTCCACCCCAAAGCGCGCTGCGCGCGTGTGCTCAAACTCCAGCGACAGCCGGAAGTAATCAAAGAAGCTCCCCGCATAACGGCGGTTCGCTCCCTGCCAGAACGAGGGCTCCACGCACACGCGAATCCCGTGCGCGCGCATCGCCATATACTCGTCCGTCGTCCGCGAAATCATGTGAATGTGCGGCTCAATGATCGGCTTCATTGCTTCACTCCTTAACCAACGCCCAATAGCATAGCA
>CAMGJH010000275.1 GCA_946056345.1 uncultured Lentisphaeraceae bacterium
CTCGTCCAGGAAGCCCGCATGCAGCATGAAATACGGCGCCTTCCATTCGGCGGACACCGGCGAAGGCGGTGATGAGGCACTTCTCGGTCTCGGTGCCCTTGACCGAACGGCCCTTGTTGATGGGGGTCTTGTCCTCGGTGGTCGTGGTGGTGGGGATGTCGGTGGCCAGCGCGGAGGTGGCGATACCGACGGACGCGAGCGTCCCGAACTTGAGCAGGGAACGACGGTTCATCATTTTTGGAGTTTCCTTTCTGAAGTAAAAGCAATCTTAGCCGAGGTCGGCGGCGCGCGAAACATAGGTGGTGTGGAGGAACTTCTCGGCCTTCTCGCTCAGCGGCTCGCCATAGAAGTCCTTGTAGAGCGCCACAATCTCGGGGTTCTCGTGGCAGAGGCGGAGCGTGCCCTTGGCGTCATCGGCATAGAGCGCATCGATACGCGCCTGGCGCGTCTTCTTGCTCAGGTAGGGCGCGGACTTCGCGCGCGGCTGCCCGCCGCCACCAATGCACCCGCCCTCGCACGCCATCACCTCGATGAAGGTGGCCTGCAACGCGCCCGACTTCACTTGCTCGATGACCTTGCGCACATTGGCCAGCCCGTGGACGACCACCAAGGTGACCTCCAGCCCGGGCGCCAGCTCCAGCTTGGCCTGCTTGACGACCTCTTTCTTCTTGCCCTTGACCGTGAGCCCGCGCACGGGCTCGTAGTTGAAGAGGTCGGCCGGCGGGTTCTTCTTGTTGACCATCCAGTAGGCGGTGCGCAGGGCGGCCTCCATCACGCCACCGGTGTTGCCAAAGATAATCCCGCCGCCGCTCGCTTCGCCCATCAACTTGTCGTAAGCGGCGGGCTTGAGCGCAGCGTAGTCCACGCCATCGGCGCGCATCCAATCGGCCAACTCGCGCGTGGTGATGACCGCATCCATATCGCGGAAGCCGGAGGCATTCATCTCGGGGCGGCGGATCTCGAACTTCTTGGCGGTGCAGGGCGTAAGGGCCACGTTGAAGATCTTGGCCGGGTCAATCCCCATCTTCTGGGCAAAGTAGGTCTTAATTGTCGGCCCCTGCATCCCGATCGGGCTCTTGGCCGAGGAGACATGCGGCAACATCTCGGGGTAATAGGTCTCGCAGAACTTCACCCACGCCGGGCAGCAGCTGGTGAACTGCGGCAACGGGCGGTCCTTCGTCGTCACGCGGCGAACCAATTCCGCGGCCTCTTCCACAATCGTGAGGTCGGCGGCAAAGCAGGTGTCGAGCACATAGTCGGCCCCGAGCGCGCGCACGGCGGCCACCACTTCGCCCTCGCAGAAGGTCCCGGGCTTGGCCCCAAACTCCTCGGCCAGCGCCACGCGCACCGAAGGCGAGGTGGAGACAATCACAATCTTGCCGGCGGCCTTCGCGGCCTTCACCGCCTGCCACTCGGGCTTGTTCACCAACGCCTCGCCCTCGCAGACCGTCGTGCACTGGCCGCAGTGCACGCAAATAGGCACATCGCCCGTCTTCGCCAGGTCGTAGTAGCCACTCACCGAAATCATCCGCTTGCAGACGCTCTTGCACGAGCCGCACTGGACGCACTTGGCCGCGTCGAAGGCCACCGCAGGGTTATCCTCGGCCATCGGCACGCGAATATCAATCAGGGAATACTTCGAGGCGCCCGCCGCGCGCAACCCGCCCGGCAACACTGTCATCACGCCCACAGAACCCGCCAAACGCAACCAACTGCGCCGGCTCATCAACATCTGTTCCTTCATAGCCTTCTCTCCAATGAAGTTTTAGAACGACTCCAAAGTAGCACACCGCTCCGCCGTTAGGCAAGCCTAATGAAGCCGACAGCGGACAGCCTTCAGCCGACAGCGCTGGCGCTCGACGTGGGAAGCCCGTCTGAGCAGTGGGGGCTCATCCCGTTGCCCCAGGATTAATCCGTCGCGTGAGCGGCTGTCAGCTGTCAGCTGTCGGCTGTCGGCTTGACTCTAAAACAAAGCCGGGACGCGATGGCGCCCCGGCTCGGTGTTAGAGGAAGCAGCCGCTTACTTATTGTGCTGCTTATCCAGGTCGCGCATCGCTTCGCGGCGGGAGAGCTTGACGCGGCCGCGCTCGTCGATGCCAATGCACTTGACGGTCATCTTGTCGCCCACCTTGCAGACCGACTCCACGGAGGGGATGCGGCGGTCGGAGAGCTCGGAGATGTGGCAGAGGCCGTCCTTGCCCGGGAGGATTTCGACGAAGGCGCCGAACTCCTTAATGCCGGTGACGGTGCCTTCGTAAATCTTGCCCTCTTCGGCCTCGGCGGAGATGGCCTCGACCTCGCGCTTGGCCGCTTCCATCGCCTCGGCATTGACCGCGAAGATGGAGACGGTGCCATCCTCGGCGATGTCGATCTGCGCGCCGGTGCTGTCGGTGATGCGGCGGATATTCTTGCCGCCAGGGCCGATGAGCTCGCCGATCTTGTCGGTGGGGATAGTGACGGTGGTGATACGCGGAGCGTAGGGCGAGAGCTCGGCACGCGGCGCGGGGATGACGGTGGCCATATAGTCGAGCACATGGTTGCGGCCCACGCGCGCGGCCTCCAGGGCGCCCTCAACCAGGTCCCAGGTCAGGCCGCGGATCTTGAGGTCCACCTGGAAGCCGGTGATGCCCTTGCGGGTGCCG
>CAMGJH010000276.1 GCA_946056345.1 uncultured Lentisphaeraceae bacterium
AAGTCACCCCCGCCGGAAACACAATCGACTGCAAGACCGTATTCCCCGCAAAGGCCGCCTCGGGGATGACCGTCGCCGCCGTCGTCAGCGTCACCTCCGTCAGGTTGGCCGTCGACATCCCGCTCGGCAAGAACGGTGCCACCAAGGTCGTCGGCGCGACCCCCGTGAACGCCCCCTCACCAATCTCCGTCACCGAGGAGGGAATCGTCACCGAGGTCAACGCGGAACATCCAGCAAAGGCCTCTGCCACAATCGACTTCGTCCCCTCTGGCACAATTACCGTCGTCAACTTCTCCGCCGACATCCCTGCCCCCGCCGGGAAACGGCTCGCGATCAACATCTCTGGTGCCACGCCCTCGAACGCCTTCGGCCCAATCAGGGGCACACTATTGGGAATCTCCACCGAGGCCAGCGAAGTACAACCAGCAAACGCAGAGGCCCCAATCACGGTCACGCTCTCGGGAATCACCACCGAGGTCAGAGCACTGCAACCATTGAACGCATTGTCGCCGATGGAGGTCACACTGACGGGAATCACCACCGAGGTCAGAGCACTGCAACCCGAGAACGCCCCATCGCCAATGGCGGTCACACCCTCAGGAATCGTCACCGAGGTCAGAGAACTGCAACCATTGAACGCATCGTTGCCGATTTCGGTCACGCCCTCGGGAATCTTCACCGAGGTCAGATTTGTTGTTAACATTCCATTCGGCACACCGGCGGCAACCAATGTTGCTGGGGCTACACCCTCGAACGCCGAGTTGCCGATGGAGGTCACGCTGGCGGGAATCTTCACCGAGGTCAGAGAATTGCAATCCTGGAACGCTCTCCAGCCGATGGATCTCACGCCCTCGGGAATCACCACCGAGGACAGAGCACTGCAACCCTGGAATGCATAGCCGCCGATGGTGGTCACACCCTCGGGAATCGTCACCGAGGTCAGAGAACGGCAACCATAGAAAACATAGTTGCCGATGGAGGTCACGCTGGCAGGAATCACTACCGAGGTCAGAGAACTGCAACCATCGAACATCTGGTAGCCGATGGAGGTCACGCCCTCGGGAATCACCACCGAGGACAGAGAACTGCAACCGCAGAAGGCCGAGTTGCCGATTTCGGTCACGCCCTCGGGAATCGTCACCGAGGTCAGAGAACTGCAATCCCAGAACGCCGAGTTGCCGATGGAGATCACGCTGGCGGGCATCTTCACCGAGGTCAGAGAACTGCAACCCTCGAATGCAGAGCTTCCGATGGAGATCACGCCCTCGGGAATCACCACCGAGGACAGCGCACTGCAACCCGAGAACGCATAGCCGCCGATGGAGGTCACGCCCTCGGGAATCACCACTGAAGTCAGAGAACTGCAACCAGAAAACGCAGAGTTGCCGATAGACGTCACGCCCTCGGGAATCGTCACCGAGGTCAGCGAACTGCAATTTCTAAACGCATAGCCGCCGATGGAGGTCACGCCATCGGGAATCTCCACGGTCTTCAGGTTCGCTGTTGACATTCCACTCGGGACAAAAGCGGCAACGAGTGTCTCGGGGGCCACACCCCTAAATGCATCTATCCCTACTGTTGTCACACTGGCAGGAAGTGTCACCGAAACAAGCGAAGCGCAATTGGTAAAGGCATAGTCCCCAATCGCCGTCACGAGGTATCCGTCGATTTCGGTAGGAATCACGAGATGCCCATCCTCCGGCGATTGCGCATACGAGAGAATCGTCACTTTGGAGTTCGCAATGCTGTAGTAGAGCTGCGAGTCGGAATCGTATAACCCACATTCTTCCGCTTGGAGTGGTTCTTCGCTTTTCCATCTTATCTCATCCACCCAACCGCAATCACTCCTAGAAGAGACACTTCCGTCCTTTGTGTACTGCCAAGTAAAGGTGGCGGTGGCTTCGTCTGTCTTGGAATAGGTTACCGTCTGCCAATCCTGTGTACCCGAGATACGCTGAATCAGAGTCCCATCTCGCCGGAAAGACAACCAATAGTAATTGTTCTCGGAGGAGACCTTCCACCGGAAGGTCAGTGTCCCTGGACCAGCTAGCGTCAGCGACATTGACGAAGTTCCATTATCGCCAATAGAACCACTTTGCCACACCTGCGTGCCATCCAGCGTAGATTCCCGCCAAGGAACACTTCCCTGACTAAGCAAGGTTTCTACATTGCCCTCATACTCGTAGGAGACGACCTCCGAGGGGATCCAGCCGAGTTTCATCGCGCGGACCTTGAGTGTGCCACGTCCAGAAAGCACTAGAAGCCCTAATGTCATTGGGCTCTGGGCCGTTGGCTCACTTCCATCGACTGTATAACGCAACGTAGCCCCTTCGGTTGTGGTAGAGGCGATAACCCGTGCGCCTTCTCGAACTATCAAGGTGGGGGTCGCAACCTGTTGCGCCAAGGCACCTTGCACCGTCGCCGTCAGCGTCTCGATGACCTCCCCCTCCCTTAATGTCTCGTAGACCAACGAATAGTAGAGGGTCTCCTCTGGCACCCAGGCTTTCTCGCCCGCCTGAATGTCGGTGTGCCACAGTTCTCCATTGATGATAATGCGGACTTCATCGCCACCGGCCCACGCCGGATTATACGGAAGCGCCGACACCTCCGAGGCCCCAATCACGCGCGAAGCGACTGTAG
>CAMGJH010000277.1 GCA_946056345.1 uncultured Lentisphaeraceae bacterium
GAGCGCGGAATAGACCCTCCGGCCAGGGGTGTGCTAGAATGGGACCTATGAACAAGCGCATTGCAATCGCCTGCGGGGGGACCGGCGGGCACATTCATCCGGCGCTGGCGGTGGCCGATTGCCTCCGCGAGCAGGGCGCCGAACTCTCGCTCATCCTCTCGGGTACGCGTAAGGCCGAGGCGCCGACCGCGGCCGCTTGGCAAGGCCCGCTCCTGAAGTCGGGCGCGCGGCCAATCCGCGACCCGCGCAATCTGCTCGCCGTGCTGCGTTGTCTGCGCTTCCTGCGGCGGGAGCGGCCGGCGGTGCTCTTCGCAACGGGGGGCTACACCTCCTTCGCGCCCGTGGTCGCCGCGCGGATGCTGAAGATCCCGGTGGTGCTGCACGAGGCGAATAGTCTGCCCGGCAAGGCCGTGCGCTGGCTTTCGCGCCATCTGCGCGTGGAGGCGGTGGCCACGAGCTTCCCGGAGAGCGCGGACAAGCTGCCGTGGGCGCGGTGCGTCCAGACCGGGCTGCCGCTGCGCGCGCGCGTCTTGGAGGCGTTGGCGCGGGCGCAGACGGTGGAGAAGGCGGAGGGGCAGCTGACGGTGTTGGTGACGGGGGGGAGCCAGGGGGCGCGGGGGATGAACCGCTTGGTGGCGCCGATTCTGGCCTCGCTGGCGCAGAGTGACCCCAAGGTGCGCATTATCCACCAGTGCGGCGCGGCCGATTGCGAGGAGATGGCGCGCGTCTATGCCGCCACGCCCGGACAGGTGCAGGTGGCGGCCTTCCTGGAGGATATGGGCTCGGCCTACGGTCAGGCTGACTTCGTCATCGCCCGCGCCGGCGCCGCCACCTGCTTCGAGATTGCCGCCTGCGCCGTGCCGGCCATTTTCATCCCCCTGCCGACCGCCGCCGAGCACCACCAGCACCTCAACGCCCAGGCGCTCGTTCGCTCCGGCGGAGCGCTGCTCTTCGACCAAATCACCGGCGAACCTCACCAACTCGCCGAGGCCATCCGCCAGCTCTACTCCGACCCCCTCCTGCGCAAGATGATGCACCAGGCCCTTGCCGACCTCCCTCGCCCCGATGCCGCCGGCGCCTGCGCAGCGCTGATATGGAGAACGGTGAAGGGGCCGGAGCCCGCTTCGCTCGCGTGAGGTGCGCCTAACGGCGGCTTTGCCGCCACCTCACAAGGCACAAAGAAAGGGCGCGCCGTGCGGCGCGCCCTTCTTTGTGCTATTGCAAGCGCAATGGCTTACATCATCCCGCCCATGCCGCCATCGGGCATCGCCGGGGCGGGGGTCTTGGGCTCGGGGATTTCGGTGATCATGCACTCGGTGGTGAGCAGGAGGCCGGCAATGGAGGCGGCGTTCTGCAGGGCCGAGCGGGTCACCTTCGCGGGGTCGAGGACGCCTGCCTTGACGAGGTCGACGAACTCGCCGGTGGCGACGTTGTAGCCGGTGGAGCCGGTTTCGCCCTTGACCTTCTCGACGATCAGCGCGGCTTCGAGGCCGGCGTTGGTGACGAGCTGGCGCAGGGGCGCTTCCATCGCGCGGCCGAGGATCTCGGCACCAATCTTCTCATCGCCCGTGAGCGCGGCAGCGCACTTCTCAACGGCGCCCTGGCAGCGGAGGAGAGCCACACCGCCACCGGGGACGATGCCTTCCTCAACGGCCGCACGGGTGGCGTGGAGCGCGTCGTCCACGCGGTCCTTCTTCTCCTTCATCGCGGCCTCGGTCTGGGCGCCAACCTTGATGACGGCCACGCCGCCGGCGAGCTTGGCCAGGCGCTCCTGGAGCTTCTCGCGGTCGTAGTCGGAGGTGGTGGTCTCGATCTGGTGCTTGATTTCAGCCACGCGGCCCTGGATGGCGGAGGACTGGCCGGCGCCTTCGACGATGGTGGTCGACTCCTTGTCGACGGTGACGCGCTTGGCGGTGCCGAGCTGCTCGAGGGTGACCGAGTCGAGCTTAATGCCGAGGTCTTCGGAGATGACCTGGCCGCCGGTGAGGATGGCGATGTCCTTGAGCATCTCCTTGCGGCGGTCGCCGAAGCCGGGGGCCTTGACCGCGCAGATCTGCAAGGTGCCGCGGAGCTTGTTGACCACGAGGGTGGCCAGCGCTTCGCCTTCCACGTCCTCAGCGATGATGAGCAGCGGGCGGCCGCTCTTGGCCACACCCTGGAGGATGGGCAGCATATCGTTGAGGTTGGAGATCTTCTTCTCGTAGATGAGGATGAAGGGATTGTCGAGGACGCACTCCATGCTCTCGGCGGCGGTCACGAAGTAGGGGCTGAGGTAGCCCTTGTCGAACTGCATGCCCTCGACGACGTCGGAGGTGGTCTCGGTGGTCTTGCCGTCTTCCACGGTGATGGTGCCATCCTTGCCAACCTTGTCCATCGCGTCGGCGATGATGGTGCCGATTTCGGTGTCGCCGTTGGCGGAGATGGTGGCCACCTGGGCGATTTCGTCGTTGGTGGAGACCTTCTTGGAGAGGGCGGCAATGGCCTCGACGGCGGCGGCGGCGGCCTTATCGATGCCGCGCTTGACGGCCTGCGGGTTGGCGCCGGCGGTGACGTTCTTCAGGCCCTCGCGGTAGATCGCCTCGGCCAAGATGGAGACGGTGGTGGTGCCATTGCCGTCGACAGCATTGATGTT
>CAMGJH010000278.1 GCA_946056345.1 uncultured Lentisphaeraceae bacterium
GGGGCGGACTTTCGACAGGGGTGTGAACTTACGAACAATTTATCGACTGTCTATCGACAGGCGATTTTGCCATAACGTTTTGTCCTTACGGTCACTGACCGAGTTATCGACACTATCGACAGCCTTATCATTACCTTCTTTCTTTTAGAGGATTGCTTTGTAGATAAGAGGCGTGGGCGGGTGGTGATGGGGCGGTAGGCGCGTCTTTTTTCGGCTGGGGCGTGACAGGGTGGGGGAGGGTGTGCTATAATGGCGGCCATTGTGAAAGAGAGGCTGTTGCGATGAAGTTTACGGTTATTCGGAGTCGGTTTTTGGATTTGCTCTCGAATGTACAGAGCATTGTGCCGGGGAAGCCGGCGTTGCTGATTCTGTCGAACGCGCTGGTGGAAGCGTCGGCGGAGGGGGCGCTGCGGTTGACGGCGACGGACTTGGATATGTTCGTGCAGGCGACGCAGAGCACGGATATTAAGGTGGATGAGCCGGGGGCGACGACGTTGCCAGTGAAGAAGCTGGTGGATATTCTGCGGATGGCACCGGAGGGGGAGGTGCAGTTCGAGGTCGATGGCGAGCACATCACGCGCGTGGTGACGGCGGCGGCGAAGTATCGCGTGATGGGGATGGGGTCGCAGGACTTCCCGAAGGTGCGCGAGCCCGAGGGCGAGACCCATTGCTTTACGATTGAGCGCGCGCTCTTCCGCGAGATGTTGCGCAAGACCTCGTACGCGGCGGGGACTGATGAGACGCGCCGGACGCTCACGGGCGTGTTGTTGGAGTTCAACGATGGCAAGCTGACGATGGTGGCGACCGACGGCAAGCGTCTGGCGTTGGTGGAGCAGGAGCTGGAGTTCCCGCCGGAGAGCAATTGCTCGATGATCCTGCCGCCGAAGGCCGTGGCTGAGCTCTCGCGGTTGCTGGCGGGCGAGGGGCCGATGAAGATTTACGGTCAGGCCGGGCAGATTGTTTTCGACTGCGGGAACTTCCGCTTCTATAGCAAGTTGATCGAGGGCGCCTACGCGCGCTACCAGGCGGTCATCCCCACGGCGTGCGAGGAGCGCGTGACGGTGATGCGCGAGGAACTGATGACCTCTATTCAGCGCGTGGCCATTATGTCCAATGACAAGATGCACGCCGTGAAGCTGACCTTCACCGAGGGCGCGCTGACCCTGACTGCGTCCAATGCCGAGTCGGGCGAGGCGAGCGATGTGCTCCCGATTAAGTACACCGGTCGCGAGCTCTCGTCGACCTATAACCCCACTTACATTATGGATTGCCTCCGTGCGCTCGATAGCGAAGAGGTCACCTTTGAGTTGGGGCAGGACGGCTTCTCGCCCTCGGTGATCAAGTCGCCCAACATTCCCTTCCTCTACGTGATTATGCCGCTGCGCATTCCGGTCTAAGCGACTGACGCGCGAGTATAAGAAACCATCCCGGGCGGGCCGATGGGTCCGCCCGCGCTGTTTATGACGTTTGTCGATAAGCCTACACTTATCGACAGGGTTATCAACAGTTGTTGATAAGTTTGGGTGAAGTTGTGAACAGTTGTTGATAAAGTTGTCGATAAGTAGTGAGAAATGGATTGCTTCGGTGGATATCGACAAGGTTATCAACAGGTGTTGATAAGTCTGTCGATAACTTTCGGTTGCTTTTCGGCCGGGAAAGGGGTATCTTATGGACCCGTGAAGAGTTTAGGCAGCCAGATTCGCGAGGCGCGGCAGCAGCGCCACTTGAGCCAGAGTGCGTTGGCCCGGAAGGTCGGGTGCAAGCAGTCGGCTCTCTCGATGTTTGAGGGGGGGCGGCAGACGGCGTTGAACGCGCAGGTGATCGGGAAGCTGTGCGCCGAACTGGGGCTGCTGCCGCCGAACGCGCAGGAGTTGGCAGTCGCTCGTGGGGTGGGGGAGCGCAGCGAGCAGGTGCGTAGCTTCTGTCCCAACCCGGAGTGTCCGAGCAATCTGCCGATGACGGTTGGGGGGCGGCACCTGCTCGTGCCGCGCGGTCATATGCTCTCCGAGGGGGAATGCCACTGCGCCTGGTGCGGTGAGGTGCTCGAGCGCGCTTGCCCCGAATGCGGCGCAGCCATCAATGAGGGTGCCTTCTGCTCACACTGCGGTTCGGCCTATCTCGTCAGCGAAGATGCCCCGCTTTCCCCCAAGCGTGCGGAAGTCAGCGAACAACTCATGGCCTGGAGCCGCGTCTAAGGCGCTTCGGGCTTTTTCTTTATTCTGATTGATTAGGTTTTTTTGAGGATGTGGGGGCTGCTCGCCCCCACGCCCCTCGGGAGCGCAGTGCGCTCCACCCCGGCCAACGCGCCCTACGGGCACGTCGGCAAACGCACGCATCGAAGGTCCATCTGAGACTATGGGTATCAATGTGCTTACGCTAACTTATCCGTCGCGGAACGCGCGCTAACAGCTAACGGCTAACCGCTGTCGGCTGTCAGCTATCCGCTCACTACTCGAAGTCGACTTGTACGCAGTAGAAGCGGGTGGGGGCATCTTGGGAGAGAGGGAGGGAGAGGGTGGAGCCGGTGCCGGGGAGAACGGCGAGGGGTGTGCTTTTCCAGGGGGCGTCGAGGGCAGTTCGGGTGAGGACGGTGTAGGTGCGGCCGGTGACGGAGTTCCAGG
>CAMGJH010000279.1 GCA_946056345.1 uncultured Lentisphaeraceae bacterium
GCCAAGCGTGGAAGCGGGCGAGGTCGCGCGTGTCGTGGCCGGCGCGGAGGCTTTCGACGAGGAAGGGGTTGGCCACCAGGCCGCGGCCAATCATCCAGCGCGAGAGGGTTGGGAAGCGGGTGGTGAGGTGGTCGAAGTCGGCGAGGGTGCGCAGGTCGCCATTATAAACGAGCGGAAGGGTGCACTGCGCGGCCACGCGCTCGAAGGCATCGAGGTCGACGGCACCTTCATACATCTGGCGGGCAGTTCGGGGGTGGACACAGAGTTCGCGCAAGGGGTAGCGGCAGATGTCGGGGAGGCGCCGCGCCAGGAGGTCGGGCGTGTCGAGGCCGAGGCGGACTTTGAGGGAGAAGTGGCCGGGGCCGAGAACCTCGCAGCCGACCTCCAGGAGCGCCTCGAGGGTGGAGCCTTCGCGCAGCAGCCCGGCGCCGCGCCCCTTCTTGGCAACGAAGGGCCAGGGGCAGCCGGCGTTGAGGTCCACATCGGCATAGCCGAGTGCCTGCATCGCGCGGAGCATTACGCGCAGCTGCTCGGGGTCCTTACCGATAATCTGCGGAATGAGGGGCAGGCCGGTGGGCTGGCGCTCGGGGAGGATGCTGCGCAGAAGCTCGGGCTTAACGCGCGTGCCGGGGACGGTGGCGATGAAGGGGGCCACGGCGAGGTCGAGTCCGCCGAAGTGGGCGCAGTAGGCCTGACGGAAGGCGAGGTCGGTGACACCCCGCAGGGGGGCGAGGATGAAGGTGTGTTCGGCCACGGTTAGAGTCCGGCGAAGGGATTGTTGCGGAAGGTATCTGGCCGACCGCGATCGGGGCGCGGGGCGTGGGGGCGGCCTTGCGACGGGCGCGGGGCCGGGCCGCCGTGACCGCGCCGGGGCGCGCCGCCGCGCTTTTCGCTACGCGCCGAGAGGGAGATACGCTTGCGGCCAAGGTCGACATCGAGGACGCGGACGGTGAGTTTGTCGCCGGCCTTGACGACCTGCGCCGGGTCGGAGACGTAGTGATCGGAGAGCTCGGAGACGTGGACGAGGCCATCTTGGTGGACGCCGATGTCGACGAAGGCCCCGAAGGCGGTGACGTTGGTGACGATGCCCTCGAGCTTCATCCCCGGGCGGACATCCTCGATGGTGCAGACATCCTCGCGGAAGGCGGGGGGCTCGAAGGTCGCGCGGGGGTCGCGGCCGGGCTTGCGCAGTTCGTCGAGAATATCCTTGAGGGTGAGGGAGCCGACCTCGGCACTCTCATACTGCGCGGCGCGGATCTTGCCGACGGCCTCGGCGTTGCCCACGAGCGCGGCAAGGTCGAGCCCGGCATCGGCGGCCATTTGGCGGACGAGGGCGTAGCGTTCGGGGTGGACGGCAGAGCGGTCGAGGGGGGTCTCGCTCTCGCGGATACGCAGGAAGCCGGCGCACTGCTCGAAGGTCTTGGCGCCGAGGCCGGGGACCTGGAGGAGTTCGTTGCGGCTCTTGAAGGCTCCGTGCTCGTTGCGGTAGTCGACAATGCGCTTGGCAAGGGCCTGGCCGATGCCCGAGACGCGGGTGAGGAGGGGGGCGCTGGCGGTGTTGAGCTCCACGCCCACGCGGTTGACGCAGGAGACGACCACCTCGTCGAGCTTCGTGGCCAGGAGGGATTGGTTGACGTCGTGCTGGTACTGGCCCACGCCGATGGCCTTGGGGTCAATCTTGACGAGCTCGGCGAGGGGATCCTGCAAACGCCGGCCGATGGAGATGGCACCGCGAACGGTGAGGTCGAGTTCGGGGAACTCGTCGCGCGCCACCTCGCTGGCGGAGTAGACCGAAGCGCCAGCCTCGCTGACTGAGACGACCAGCACATCGGTGTGCTCGGTCTGGCGCAGCAGGCGGCGGACGAACTGTTCGGTCTCGCGGCCGGCCGTGCCGTTGCCGACGGCGATGGCGTAGGGCTGGGCCTTGGCGATGAGTTTCATTAGGGTGACGGTGGCTTCGATTTCGCGCTGGGGCCCTTGCGAGGGGTAGATGGTGGCATTCTCGAGAAACTTTCCGGTGGCGTCGAGGGTGACGCACTTGCAGCCGGTGCGCAGCCCAGGGTCGATGCCCAGCACCGGCCGCTCGCCGAGGGGCGACTGCAAGAGCAGGTGGCGGAGGTTCTCGGCAAAGACTTCAACGGCCGCGCGGTCAGCCTGCTGCTTGAGCTCGACGGCCACATCAAGTTCCACGCTCGGGGAGAGGAGGCGCTTGTAGGCCTCCTGCGCGGCCAGGCGCAGCTGCCCGGCCCAAGGGCTGGCCTCCTGCCAGGCAAAGACCTCGAGGGCCTTCTCGATGGTCGGCTCGGCATCGACCTCCAAGACCGAGCGCAGGACACCCTCGGCCTCCCCGCGCTTGATAGCCAAAAAGCGGTGCGAGGGGATGACGGCGATGGCTTCGGAGAAGTCGTAGTACTGCTCGAACTTCGTCGGCTGCTCGGGGATCGGCTCGACGGCCTCCGAGCGGAGAACGCCGTGCTTGGCGAGGTAGTCGCGGGCGAAGCCGCGCACCTCGGCGTTCTCGGCAATCTGCTCGGCCACAATGTCGCGCGCGCCCTTCAAGGCGGCGGCGACATCGGGCACCTCCTTGGCCGCGTCGACGAATGCTTCGGCATCAATCTCCG
>CAMGJH010000280.1 GCA_946056345.1 uncultured Lentisphaeraceae bacterium
GCGACCGTGATTTACGCACCCTAGTCAAGGAGAGAGAACGATGTTTCCGATTGTTGCGAAGGAGCAGTTGTCCGCCGAGGTTTATTCGATGTGGATTCACGCTCCGTTGATTGCCGAGGAGCGCAAGGCCGGGCAGTTTATCATTCTGCAGATTGATGAGCAGTTTGGCGAGCGGATTCCGTTGACGATTGCCGATGCCGACCCGGTGAAGGGCGATGTGCGCATCATCTTCCAGGCGGTGGGGTTCTCGACGAAGAAGCTCGCGCAGATGAATGTGGGCGACGCGTTGCCGGTTTTCCTGGGTCCGCTGGGGCGCCCGACGCATATTGAGCAGCGCGGGACGGTGGTTTGCGTGGGTGGCGGCATCGGCGTGGCGCCGCTCCATCCGATTGCGCAGGCGATGAAGGCCGCGGGCAACCGGGTGATTGTGATTATCGGCGCGCGCAACAAGGAGCTCCTGATTATGGAGGAGGAGATGCGCAAGATTGCCGATGAGCTGATTATCTGCACCGACGATGGCTCCTACGGGCGCAAGGGGTTGGTGACCGAGCCGCTCAAGGAGGTCTGCGAGCGCGAGGAGATTAAGGAGTGCGTGACGATTGGGCCGCCGATTATGATGAAGTTCTGCGCGCTGACGACCAAGCCCTTCAATGTGCCGACGGTCGCTTCGCTGAACGCGATTATGATTGATGGCACCGGGATGTGCGGTGGCTGCCGCGTGTTGGTGGGCGGGAAGATCAAGTTCGTCTGCGTGGATGGGCCGGAGTTCGACGCGCACCAGGTGGACTTCGATAACCTGATGCAGCGCAACCGCGCCTTCATCCCCCGCGAGCGCGAGGAGAATTGCAACCTCTTTAAGATGGCCGATAAGCAGTAAGGAGAGAGCCATGTCGTTTGTTTCCAAGGAAGCGTTGGAGGCGCAGGCCGAGCAGTTGTGGGCCGGGATGCAGGGCAAGACCCTGAGCCCCAAGGAGCGCACGGGGATTGCCCAGCAGCCGATGCCGGTGCAGTCCCCCGAGATCCGCAAGCGCAATATGCAGGAGGTGGCCATTGGCTACACCGAGGTGCAGGCGCGCGTGGAGGCGAGCCGTTGCTTGCAGTGCAAGAACGCCCCGTGCATGAAGGATTGCCCGGTCTCGATTAACATTCCCGGCTTCGTTCACGAAGTGGCGCAGGGGAACTACGCTGAGGCGTTGGGGATTATCCGGCGCACGAGCATCCTGCCGGCAATCTGTGGGCGCGTCTGCCCCCAGGAGAGCCAGTGCCAGAAGCATTGCACGATGGGCGTCATCCGCAAGGATGTGAACCAGAGCGTGGCCATTGGGCGCTTGGAGCGCTTCGTGGCCGATTGGCAGCGCGCGCACGACGCCGAGCACCCCATCGACAACACCGTCAAGCCCGAGACGGGCAAGAAGGTGGCCGTCATCGGGTCGGGCCCCTCGGGGATTACCGTGGCCGCCGATGTCCGGCGCGAGGGGCACGATGTCACGCTCTTCGAGGCCTTCCAGAAGCCCGGTGGCGTGCTCGTTTACGGCATCCCCGAGTTCCGTCTGCCCAAGGCCATCGTGAACAAGGAGATTGAGGGGCTCAAGCAGATGGGCGTGAAGGTGGAGACGAACTTCGTCGTCGGCCGCACCCGTAAGCTGCGAGACCTGATGGCCAAGGACGGCTTCGACGCGGTCTACATCGGCACCGGCGCCGGCTTGCCGCGCTTTATGGGCATCCCCGGCGAAGAGCTCGTGGGCGTCTTCTCGGCCAATGAGTACCTCACGCGCGCCAACTTGATGAAGGCCTACGACAAGGCCGAGGCCGCCACGCCTTACTATCCGGCCAAGCGCGTGGCCGTGCTCGGCGGTGGCAATGTGGCGATGGATGCTGCGCGTATGGCCTTCCGCCTGGGTGCCGAAGAGGTCTATCTGGTCTATCGCCGCAGCCGCGCCGAGATGCCCGCGCGCGTCGAAGAGGTGGAGCACGCCGAGGAGGAGGGGGTCAACTTCCAGTTCCTCTCCAACATCGAGCGGATTGTGGGCGACGAGAAGGGCGCGGTCAAGGCCATCGAGTGCCTGCGCTACGAGCTGGGCGAGCCCGATGCCTCCGGCCGCCGCAGCCCCGTGCCAATCCAGGGCAGCGAGTACACCTTGCCGATGGACGCGGTGATTATCGCCATCGGCAACGCCTCCAACCCCCTCATCCCGCAGACCACCGACGGCTTGGAGATTGACCGCAAGGGCCACATCGTCGTCGATGCCAACCAGGCGACCTCGATCCCTGGCGTCTATGCCGGCGGCGACATCGTCCTGGGCGCGGCTACGGTCATCCTCGCGATGGGTGAAGGCCGCCGCGCGGCGAAAGCCATCAACGAGTATTTGGCGCAGAAGTAAAGCTTCTGCCTATCCCAACAAGAAAGGGAGCCCGATCGGGCTCCCTTTCTTGTTGGCTGCTTTCGCTCGCTTACTCTTCCGTCTGGGCGGCGATGGGGGCGATGAGCGGCTCGTCGGTGGCCAGGGGACCAAAGAGGGCCGAGGCGGGAAGGGTGTCGTCGCCCTCCCAACCGCCGCAGAGGGCCTTGTAGCACAGGGAAGTTGTATGTACCGATCTTCTCTCCA
>CAMGJH010000281.1 GCA_946056345.1 uncultured Lentisphaeraceae bacterium
GGGGGGGGGGGGGGGGGGGGGGGGGGGGGTGCTGGGGGTTGGCGTGGGGGGGGGTTCCTTGCGAGGGGGGGGTGAGGCGCGCGCGGCCGTTTCGACGAGCCGGGCAGCGGCTTCCACGCAGAGCGGGCAGGGGGTGTGAGCCTGCGTCTTGATGTCGTGGCAGGTGAGGGCGCCGACCTCGCGGGCGAAGGCGGCTTTGATGGCCTCGGCCTGGTTGGGGCAGAGAAGAAGGGCGGCGTGCAGGGCGCCGCAGAGGCCGCCGGGGGCGTGACCACCGCCGCAGGCAGCCATCTCGGCCACCTGCTCGGGGGTGCCACCGCCGCCCTGCATCACGGCTTGGGCACAGTTGTGCTTCTTGGGAACGGCGGTAAAGAGGGCGTGAGCTTCGGTCATCTTAGAGCCTTTTAAGGAGCAGTTTTTCAACGGTCTCGACATCAGCCGGGGTGTCGACCCCCACGCCTTCGTCGTTGCAACGGATGACACCAATGCGCCCGCCGAGCCACAGGGCGCGGAGCTGCTCGAGGGATTCGGTCTTCTCCAGGGGGCAGGGCGGGGTCTTGATGAGGCGGGCGAGGAAGTCGCCGCGGTAGGCGTAGATGCCCAGGTGGCGCCAGTAGAGGCCGGAGGCAAGGTCGGGCTCGCCATCGCGGCGGCAGGGAATGGGCAGACGCGAGAAGTAGAGGGCGCTGTCGTCGTTGCGCAGGACCACCTTGACGACGGTACGCGCGTTGAGCTGCTCGGGCGACTGGATGGGGCAGGCGGCCGTGGCCATCTCTTCGCCGGAGCGGATCATCCGATCGGCCAGCGCGTCGATGAGGTCTGGGTCCATCAGCGGCTCATCGCCCTGAATGTTGATAACGATGTCGCCGGGCTCGGGTTTGGCGGCGACGGCCACGCGGTCGGTGCCGGAGGGAAGGTCGGAGGCGGTCATCGCCACCTCGCAGGCCGAGCCGACAGCCTCGCGAATGCGCTCGTCGTCGGTGGCGACGATAACGCGGTCGAGCCGTTTGGCGCGTTTGGCGGCCTCGACGACCCAGAGGACGAGGGGCCGGCCCAGGATAGGCGTGAGCGGTTTGCCGGGGAAACGCGTAGAGCCCCAGCGCGAGGGGATAACGCCGATGATAGCCATAGTCTTCTTCCTTTCGATTGAGGCCGGGGCGCGATTATTCGGGCTTGGCGGTGCGTTCCATCAGGAGCATCACCGCGTCTTCGGCCGAGAGGTTGCAGTAGCACATGCGGTAAACCACGTCGGTGATAGGCATCTCCACCTGGAACTGCTCGGCGAGGTCGTGCAAGAGCTTGGCGTTGTCCACGCCTTCGGCCACCATCTGCATCCCCGCGAGAATCTCCTCGATGGGGAGGCCGCGGCCGAGGCGCTCGCCCACGGAGTGGTTGCGGCTGTGCTGGGAGGTGCAGGTGACGATGAGGTCCCCCACCCCGGCCAGGCCACTGAGGGTCTGCGCGCGGGCACCCATCTTGAGCCCCAGGCGCATCATCTCGGCCAGACCGCGGGTGATGAGGGCCGCGCGGGTGTTGTCGCCAAAGCCAAAGCCATCACTGGCACCGACGGCGATGGCGAGCACATTTTTGACCAGGCCGCCAATCTCCACGCCCAGGACGTCATCGGTGGTGTAGACGCGGAAGCGCGGGCCATTGAAGAGCTTCTGGGCCTCGACGGCCAGGTCGTGGTCTTCGCAGGCGCAGGTGACGGCGGTGGGGATGCGGCGGGCGACCTCCTCGGCGTGCGAGGGGCCGGAGAGAACGACCACGCGGTCGGTCTTGAGCATCTCGCGCGCCACTTCGCTCATCCGCTGGTGGGTTTCGGGGCAGACACCCTTGGTGAGACTGATGACGAGCGTGTGCTTCACGTCCAAGAGCGGGGCGATCTGCTCGCAGACCGAGCGGTAAAACTTGGAGGGGACGGCCAGGACCACGGCATCGGCATCGGGCACGGCCGAGGCGAGGGCGGAGGTCCAGTGAATGCTAGGGGAGAACTTGATGCCCGGCAGGTAGCGCGGATTGGTCAAGGTCTTGCGCACTTCGGCGATGTAGTCCGGGAAGGGGCCCCAGACGGTGACGGTGTGGCCGTAGGAATCAAGAAGCTTGGCAGCGGCGGAACCCCAGCCGCCATCTCCAATGACTGCGATGTTCATAGCGTCTCCTTGGCGTTGCGCGCGGCCTCGCGGGCGGCACGTTGGGCGGCAGTGAAGGCGAAGCGGTTCTCCGTGCCATTGAGCAGGCGAACGATGTTCTGGCGGTGCTTGAGGATGGCCAGGGCGGCCAGGATGGTGATCAAGGCGCGGAACCAGATGGGCGAAGCGCAGCAGCCGGCGTAAGGATAGAGCGGCGACCAGATGGTGCCGGCCACAATAACTGCCGCTAGGCAGCTGGCCAGCGACACATAGCGGCTCAGCAGGAAGATGACCGCCCACCCGGCAAAGCCGATGCCCCCGGCGAGCGGGGCCACGCCAAAGAGCAGCCCCAACGCTGTGGCCACCCCCTTGCCGCCCTTGAAGCGCAGGTAGATGGGGAAGATGTGCCCGAGCATCGCCGCCGTGCCGAACATGGCGCCGCTGCGCATGCCGTCCACGGTGC
>CAMGJH010000282.1 GCA_946056345.1 uncultured Lentisphaeraceae bacterium
AGGGTGCACCGGCCGGGGTGGAGCGCCCTGCGCTCCCGAGGGGCGTGGGGGCGAGCGAGCCCCCACAGCTAGCAGCTAACCGCTAACGGCTAACCGCTGCGCGCCAGCGCCGCAGGCGCGCTTGTGCTATAATGCGGCTTTCTTAGGTAAGGATAGCGATTATGAACTTATTGAAGATGCTCTTTGGGACGAAGAACCAGCGTGACATCAGGCGGTTGATGCCGCTCGTGCGCCGGATTAACGCCTTGGAAGAGGAGTATCAGGCGCTGACGGAAGCGGCACTGAAGGCGAAGACGGCGGAGTTCCGCGAGCGGTTTGCCAAGGGCGAGACGCTCGACGACCTGCTGCCGGAGGCCTACGCCGTGGTGAAGAACGCCTGCCGGCGCTTGCTGGGCACGACGGTGCAGGTCTGCGGCCACGAACTGACGTGGAATATGCTGCCCTTCGATGTGCAGATTATCGGCGGCATCGTGCTGCACCAGGGCAAGATTGCCGAGATGCAGACCGGCGAAGGCAAGACCCTGGTGGCGACCTTCCCGCTCTACCTCAACGCCCTCTCCGGCGGCGCAGCCCACTTGGTGACGGTGAATGACTACCTCGCCCGGCGCGACGCGCAGTTTATGGGCCACCTCTTCACCTACCTGGGGCTGACCGTCGGCTGCATCCAGAACACGATGGGCCCGGCCGAGCGCCGCGCACAGTATGCCTGCGACATCACCTACGGCACCAACAGCGAGTTCGGCTTTGACTATCTGCGCGATAACGGGATGGCCACTGACCCGGCGCAAGTGGTCCAGCGCGGCCACGCCTTCGCCATTGTCGACGAAGTGGACTCCATCCTCATCGACGAAGCGCGCACCCCGCTCATCATCTCCGGCCCCTCGCAGCGCTCGGCCTCGGGCGAGTATGTGGCCCAGAAGCCGCGCGTGGAGCGCGTCTTCCGCGAACAGACGCGCATCTGCACCCAGCTGCTGGCCGAAGCCAAGGAACTCATCGCCAAGGGCGAGAACGAAGGGGCGATGCGCAAGCTCTACCAGGTCTATCACGGCACGCCCAAGAACAAGCAGTTCCAGCACCTCATCGAAGAGCCGGCCGTACGGCGGCTCCACGAGCAGGTCGAGGCGATGATGCTCACCGATATGCGCAAGTATGAGGCGCGCGACCTTAAGGAGCTGCTCCTCTTCACCATCGACGAGAAGACCCGCGAGGTCTCCCTGACCGACAAGGGCACCAAGTTCATCTCCCCCGACGACCCGGAGATGTATGTGATGCCCGACCTCGCCGGCGAGCTCGCTGCCCTCGAAGGCAAGGAGGGCCTCAGCGCCGAAGCGCGCGTGGCCGAGCGCCGCGCCATCCAGGAGAGCTTCGCGGCCAAGAGCGAGCGATTGCATGTGGTCGATCAGCTCCTGCGCGCCTACGCCCTCTACAACCGCGACGAAGCGTATGTGGTGCAGGATAACAAGGTGCTCATCGTCGATGAGTTCACCGGGCGCATCCTCCCCGGCCGCCGTTGGAGCGAAGGGCTGCACCAAGCGGTCGAAGCCAAGGAAGGGGTGGACATCGAGCGCGAAACGCAGACGCTCGCCACCATCACCATCCAGAACTACTTCCGCCTCTACACAAAGCTCTCGGGTATGACCGGCACGGCCGAAACCGAGGCCACCGAGTTCAACGACATCTACAAGCTCGACGTGGTGGCCATTCCCACCAACCGCCCCGTCCGCCGCATCGACGGCAACGACCTCATCTACAAGACCCAGCGCGAGAAGTACCGCGCCATCATCGAGGAGGTGCGCGCGGCCCACGAGCGCGGCCAGCCGGTCCTCCTGGGCACTGTGACGGTCGACACCTCCGAAATCCTCAGCCGCATGTTGCGGATGGCCCACATCCCCCACAACGTCCTCAACGCCAAGAACCACGCGATGGAAGCCGAGATCGTCGCCCAGGCCGGGCAGCCGGGCAGCGTGACCATCGCCACGAATATGGCCGGGCGCGGCACCGACATCAAACTCGGGCCGGGCGTGGTCTGGATGAGCGAAGAGCAGATTAAGGATAAACGCCTGACCCTCGACAGTGTGCCCAAGGGCGAGCGCAAGACCCTGCGCCACCTCCTTGAAGAGCGCCCCTGCGGCCTCTACGTCATCGCTTCCGAGCGCCACGAGAGCCGGCGTATTGACCGCCAGCTGCGCGGCCGCTGCTCGCGCCAGGGCGACCCGGGTGCCAGCCGCTTCTACCTCTCGCTGGAAGATAACCTCATGCGCCTCTTCGGCAGCGACCGTCTGGCCGGGATGATGACCCGCCTCGGGCTCAAGGAGGGCGAAGCCATCGAGCACCGCTGGCTCAACCACACCGTCGAGCGCGCCCAGCGCAAGGTCGAGGAGCAGAACTTCTCCATCCGCAAGCGCACGCTGCAGTATGACGACGTGATGAACAAGCAGCGCGCCATCATCTACGGTCTGCGCCAGGAAATCCTGATGGAACCCGGCGCCGCCCACGAGCGCATCCTCGACATCTTCAACGACGTGATCGCCGACCGCTGCGAGGCCCTCCTGCCCACGCCCAAGGATTCCGACCCCATTGGCCT
>CAMGJH010000283.1 GCA_946056345.1 uncultured Lentisphaeraceae bacterium
TTTGAGGACGAAACCGGCGGCCTTAGCGTGCCCGCCGTAGTTGGCCAGGAGGTCCTCGACCGCGCGCAGGGCCTCGACCGCGTGCCACGAGCCGCACGATCGCATTGAGCCGTGGGCGTTGCCCGCGCTATCTTGGCAGACCACCGCCACCGGCACGCCCACCCGCCCCATCAGCCGCGCGGCCACAATGCCCGCAACCCCAGCGTAGAGCTCCGGGCAGGGGACAATCATCACCTGCTCGCCTGGCTTGGGCGTGCAGCCCGCAAGCAACTTGTGCAGCTCCGACTCCGCCTGCTTGCGCAAGCGGTTGAGGGCCATCAAGTCCTTCGCGAAGGCCCGCCCGGCCTCGCCATCGGCCAGGAGGCGGTAGACGCGGTGGAGGGGTGAGAGGCGACTCTCGAAGTCGTAGAGCCCGCGGAAGGCGCCGCCCTGGCGGTAATATTCTAGGAGTTGCGAGCCAACGCGCCCGGCGGCATTGACGCAGGGGATAATCCCAAAGGCCACCTCTTCGGCCGTGGGGAAGCCAACCGCCTTCGGGGCCCGCAGCGCGCGCAGCAGTTCCGCGAGGCCAGGATTGCCGCGGCCCGAGGCGAGGAGCGCCAGGCCGCGCGCAACGAGGGTACGATTGTCGCCGGTGAGCGCCATCACATCGGCGATTGTCGCCACGGCCACCAGGTCCAGGTAGTCCTCGGCGTGGATCGGCAGGCCGGCCGCTTCCAGCGCGCGCACCAGGGTAAAGGCGGTGGCGCAGCCACACATCCCGCGTGCCGGATGGCCCTCGGGCAGGCGTTGCGGGTTGACCACCGCCACCGCCTGGGGCAGCCCCTCGGGCAGCGTGTGATGGTCGGTGACCACCACCTCGACCTTTCGCTCGGCCAACCAGGCCACCTCGGCCGCGCAGGTAATCCCGCAATCGACGGTAATTAGAAGCGTTGGGGAGGGCTTGTGGCGCGCGAGGCAGCGCGTCAGGGCCTCCACTGTCAGCCCATAACCCTCGCGTTCGCGGTCCGGGAAGAAGGGCTGGACGGAGGCCGCACCGGCGGCCTTCAGCGCCTTGACCAGCAGGGTCGTGCCGGTGATGCCATCGGCATCGTAGTCGCCAAAGACGGAGATGGGCTCGCCCTGCGCGATGGCCCGGCAGATGCGCTCCACGGCCCGGTCCATCTCCGGCAAGTCCTCGGGCGGAGAGAGGGGGGCCTCGGCCGGGGCGAGATAGGCTTCGGGGCTTTGCCCGGCCAGGCGCCGGGCCACAATGGCGGCAATCAGGGGCGACTCAACCCCGCACGCACGCGCCACGGCCTCGACCTGCGCGCGCTCGGGCACCTGCGCCAATTCCCACTTCATCGCTATTCCGCCGAGAGGAGGTGCTTGGCGCGCAACTCGGGGGTGTTGATGCCCAGCGCGTCGAGGGTCTGCAGGTGGGGCTGGAGGTCGGCAATGTCGCGCGTGATGTGCGCGTCGGTGCCCAGAGAAATCTTGACGCCCTCCTCCAGGCAGTCGCGGAAGAAGTCCAGCTCAAAGGGGTTCTTGTGGTGATTGATCTCCGCGGCCACGCCGGCCTGGGCGAGCATCCGCGCCACAGGCTTATAGAGGTGGCGCGGCACGGGGCGGTGGTCCCACGGCCAATAACGGAAGGGATGGGCCAAGATTTTGATGGGATAGGTCAAGAGGCGCTCCACATCGCGCATCCACGCCACCTCGGCTTCGGCCTGCGGGGTGGCAGCATTCCCGCCCTCGACCCCGTGGATGGCCCCGATGAGCATATCCCAGCCCTCGAGGTCCTCCGGTGCTAGGCAGAAGCGTCCCCCGCCAAAGAGGTCGACCTCCAGCCCAAAGCGGACGCGCGTGCCGAAGAGCTTGCGCGCCTGGGCCACCATCGCCTTGTAGGCCACCATCCGCCCGCGGCCCTGCTCGGCCCAACAGCGCGCCACGAAGTCGGGGTCGGACTGCCAGTAGAACTTGAGCGCATCGCCGGGGAAGTAGAGGGCGAAGGCGTGTTCGGAGAAGCCCTGGACCTGCACGCCCAAGGTAAGTGAGAGGGAGGCGGCATCAAAGAGGTCAATCCCCCGCCCGCAGTAGGCAAACTGCGTGTGCGCGTGCCAATCGGTCAACTTCGCTTCCGGCGGCAAAGCCAGGGACAATTGGCGCGGGGCGGCCTCGCCCGTGCCGGCCAGGAAGGCGACTAGCGCGTTGGGTGGCGAGAGCTCCGGCACGCGGCCCTGGGTGCAAACCATCCCCAGCCGCGCGGCCTCCGAGAGGATGGCCGGGTGTTCGATGAGCGCAACGGGCAGGCGCACCTCGCGGGGAGTGAAGCCCGCGCGCACAGCGGCCTTGTAGGCCTTGTTCAGGAGCCAATGGGCGAAGGGATGCGCCGTGGCATCGCGCGGAAGCAGCAACGTGGGCATAAGCAAAGACCTCCCGATAGGGCCGGCGCAGGGTCAGCCGTTGATGACCTTGGCCCAGAAGAGCGTGACGGCGATGGCCACGCAGGTGCCGGTAATCATTCCGCCCAGGACCTCGGTGCGCGTGTGGCCGAGCATCTCCTTGAGCGGCTTGGCGGAGAAGGTGCGCTCAACGAAGAG
>CAMGJH010000284.1 GCA_946056345.1 uncultured Lentisphaeraceae bacterium
GGCCGCGAAGAGCTCCGCAGCCCGGCGCGTGGCCGCCGGCGGATAGTACTGTTCGCCGCTCGACCACGTGGAGGCCTTACGCGCGCCCCACGAGGGGCGGGCGCAGTAGACGCTCTCGGTGCAGCCCTCCTGCTCGCGCGCCGGAGCATAGACCGAATCGGCCAAGAGGTGCAGCGCGCGCACCAGGGTGGTATTGGCCAGGCCGTAGCGGCGCAGGGCGTAATCTGCCAGCCAGGTATCCAGACCGTGCTCGCCCAGCTTCGCCGAGCGGGGCATAAAGAAGCGGCAGGTGAAGAGGTCGTAGAAGAGCGGGTTCGTCTCCAACCCCTCCGAAAGGAGGCCGTAGCCGGCGAAGGTGTCGGCATTGGGCTGCTCGGTCAACGCGCCGAGGTCGGCCAGCGGGCGCACGCCGCCGTAGAAGCCGTGATTGCCGCCGAAGTTCAGCAACTCGCACCACAGCCAAGGAATGTTCTGGAAGCGGCGGCTGTAGTGGTGGCCCTCGGCCTGATTGTAGACCAGCGCCTCGACCATCGCGTAGCGCGGATCGAGCCCCTGCAAGAGCGCCTCGCGCGGGTTGCCGTGCCAAGCCTGAATCATCCAAATCGCGCCCGGAGAGGCCTTCTGCTGAGCGCCCTGCACGGCCCGCGCACAGGCCGTCACATCCAGATTGGCCACCTGGCCGCCCTCGTGGAAGAGGTCGCCGCCAAAGGCATCGGCCGCCGTCACGCCATAGACCTTAAAGAGGTTGCGATACCAGATCTCCGCGATCTTCGCGAAGGCCTCGGTCGAGGGCACCAAGAGCGTCGGCCGCACAAAGCCATCGACCCACTGCCCCTGGTTGACCCACTGCGCGTCCGGGAAGTCCTCCTTGGAGAGGTAGTCCGGCAAATCGTGCGGGAGCAGACCGGTGAAGCCTTGGAGGATGGGCTTGAGGCCCAAGGCCTTGGCGTGGGCCACAATCTCGCGCCCGAGCTCGGCATTCTCGGCCACGCGCTGAGCGCTGAGCGGGCCGCCCAGGCCCTCCAAGTTGCCCATATTCCACCACGCGGCGGCCGCTTCGTCGGGGATGAACGCGGCAATGCGCTCCTCGGGATAGCCCAGTTCGCGCAAGGTCTCGGCCCACACCTGCGGCAGACCGGCCTGCACCAAGAAGTACTCAAAGCCATAGAGCGCCAGGCGGTCCAACTCCGCGCGCCACGCCGCCGCATCCCAGAAGGCCATCGTATAGGAGAGCGTGCAATAGTTATAGGCCAGCGAATGGGGCGCGGCCGGGCGGAAGGTGTAGACGCGATTGGGCGCGGGCATCTCGCCGGTCAGCCGGTCGCCGCACCACGACCAGTGGGCCTTGGCCACTGTCCGCAGATAGCACCCCAACCCCGCCGCCGCCAAGCGCGTGCTCGGCGCAGCAATCGCAATCTTGTCCTGCCCGCTCGGCGCCACCGAAATATCCTTGCGCGAGGGCTCAATGCGGAAGCTCACCCGCCCCTCAAGCTTGGGCGAAACGCGTTTGGCCAGCGCCTCCAGCTCCCCGGCGCGCACGCCCACGGCCGCCATCGCCACTATACCCAGGGCCAACGCCCGCTTCATCAACTGCTTCCAAGCCATAACAATCCTTTCCAACTCTGCCTCTTACTATAACACATTCCGCGCTCGGTCAACCGCGCAGTCCCTACCCCAAATGATAGGTCTGGTTGATTCCCTGCAGCACCATCCCCACCGCCAAACTCGTCAGCAGCAGCCCCATCAGCGATTCGAGCGCATCCAACCCCCGCTTGCCCAGCACCCGCGAGAGCGCCCGCCCGCAGAGCATAATCGCCGTTTGGATGACCCACGCCACCGCCAGCGCCAAGAGGCAGTTCGGCAGCGTCGCCTGCGGCACGCTCCCGCGCAAAGTCGAGAGGATTGCAATCAGCCCCGGACCGCAAATGAGCGGAATGGCCAGCGGCACAATGAACGGCTCGCCCTGCTGCACCGGCACATCCTCGGCCAGCGACGAGAAGACCATCTTGATCCCCGTCAGGAAGAGGATAATGCCCCCCGCAATCGCCAACGTCCCCGCCTCGATATGCAGCAACCCAAAGAAAGCCTGCCCCGCCACCAACGAAAGCACCATCGCCACCAACGCAAAGCACAACTCCCGGAAAATCACCCACGTCAACCGCTCCGGCCGCACGTGCTTTAAGGTCGACATAAAGACCGGCAAGTTCCCGAACGGGTCCATCAACATCAGGAACAACATCGCCGTCGTCCACACAAAAGGAAAGTCAAAGAGTCTCATACCGCCCAGTATACCACAACCTCCCGCCCGCCGCTGAAGCACCATCCGCCGTCCGTCGGCCGCGCGGTGCGCGCTCCCCAACATATATAAGGTACGCGCGCGCACGCGCGAGGCCCCCCAAACCGGCCTGCGGAGCAGGCCGGGCAAGACCCTCCCGCTCCGGGCCCAAAATGAACCCGGCCCCCTCGCCTCCCCTCCCCCGCCCCTCCGTCGCGGAACGCGCTGCGCCGCCCATCCTGACGGCCGCCGTCCCCGGCGGCCCACCCGGGCCGGGCGGAATGAATAACCCTCAGGCTTAAT
>CAMGJH010000285.1 GCA_946056345.1 uncultured Lentisphaeraceae bacterium
GCGAGCCGCTCAGGCCCCAGGGTTGGGAGGCGAAGTAGCGCAGCGCGCCGACCTGGAGCCCGGTCTCCTCCAACGCTTCGCGGCGGCAGGTGTCCTCGACCGTCTCGCCCACCTCGCAGTAGCCGGCCACGAGCGCCGGGCCGCGGTAGGGGCGGTTGGCGTAGCGCGTGACCAGGAGGCGACCTTGGTGGACGAGCCCGAGGATGACGGCCGGGGCGATGGTGGGATAGTGCTCGAGCGCGCAGTCGACGCAATGCAGGGCCGTGCCCTCGCGCACCAAGGGCCCGCCGCAGCGGCCGCAGTAGCGGTGGCGCAGGAGCCACTGGGCCAGGTGCAGGGCGGTGAAGGCGCCGAAGCGGAGGTTGTCATCGGCGAGCGCGCGCAGCCGCTGGGCGCTGCCGGGTTCCATTCCGGGCACAGCCCCCAGGAAGAGACCGCTCTCGCCCACCGCCACCAACGGCGAGGAAATCTTCGCAACAGGCGACCACGGCGCAAAGGCCACCTCGGGGCCCTTGCAGAAGAGCACCCAGTCGCCCGGGCGCGCCGAACGCTCGGGGAAGAGCGTCAGGGGCAGAGAAATGTCTTGGATCATCGGGGTCTCCTTTCAGTTCCGCACCAACGCTTCCCACTCCGGAAGCGTGAGGGTCTCGGCCCGGCGCGTGGGGTCGATGCCCGCAGCCGCGGGCTGGATGGCGCAGAAGGGCGCGGGCGACTTGCGCAAAACCGTGCCCAGCTGCTTGCGCCGTTGGGTGAAGAGGTGTTTGGCGAGCGCGCGCAGCCGCGCCTTGCCCGCTGCGTCGAGCGTCGAGCGGTGATGTCGCGTCAGGGCCACCACCGCGCTGGTCACCTCCGGCGGCGGCCAGAAGCAGGCGGGCTTGACGAGGCGGACGATGCGCACGTCGTAGTCGAGCTGGGTCCAGACGCCGGCGGTGCCGCGCTCGGGGGTGCCCGGGGCGGCGGCCAGGCGCTCGGCCACCTCCTGCTGGAGCAGCATCACCAAGCGGTCGGGGGCGCGCTCCTGGCAAAGCAGGTCCATCAGAATGCGCGTGCCCACCGAGTAGGGCAGGTTGGAGGCGAAGGCCGCGAAGCCCTCGCCGGCGAGGAGGGTGGGCCAATCGGCCTTAAGGGCGTCGCCCTCGCGCAGCTCAAAGGTGTCGGGGAAGCGGGGAAGGAGGTCGGTGCGCAGCCACTCGGCCAGGGCGGGGTCCTTCTCGATGGCGCTCAGGCGTACGCCGTGCTCCAAGAGCGCCTCGGTCATCACGCCCAGGCCGGGGCCGACCTCCAGGACACGCGCGCCGGGCGCCACGCCGACGGCCTCGACGATGGAAGAGAGGATGTTGCGGTCGATGAGGAAGTTCTGCCCGAGGGTCTTGTTCGGGTGGAAGCCGCGCGAGATGCACCAGGCCTTAACGTCGCTGGGGGAGGTGCGGTTCACGGCTTAGAGCCCTTCGCGAACAACCTTGATGTAGGCCTTCTTGCGCAGCTCCTCGAGCCAGGCATTGTAGCGCGCCTGGCCGAGCTGCTGCTTGACGGCGGCCTCGACGCGCGGGTAGACCTCGGCAATCGGCGGGCGCTTGCCGCGCTTGACGGCCACCTTCTCCACGATGGAGCGGTAGCCCGAGGCCTCCACCACCGTCCGCTCGCCCACCTTAAGCTTGGCAATCGCCTCGGCCATCTGCGGGGCAAAGACCTCCTGCGGCTGGACGTAGCCCCAGTCGCCGCCCTGGGCCGCCTGACTGTCGGCCGAGAACTGGCGCGCCAGCTCGGCGAAGTCGCCCCCGGCCTCGAGCTTAGCAAGCACCTCGTCGGCCACGGCAGCCCCCTGCGCCGGCGGAATCAGGATGGTGCGCACGTGCACGCCGCCCTCCTCGGCAAAGTCATCCATGTGCTCGGCGTAGTAGAGCTTGACCACCTTGGGGGAGACGGAGGTCTTCTTGCCCACCTGCAGCTGGCGCATCGCCACCACAATCATATCCTCGCGCACCTGCTTGCACCACTCCTCGTAGGTGATGCGCTGGCGGCGGAGAAGGTCGCGCAGCTTGGCCTCGTTGCCATCAAAGCTCTCGCCGATAATCTCCTTGATGCGGTGGTTGACGGCCTCGTTGGGCAGCTGCGCGCCGGAGTCCTCGTAGGCCTTGAGGATAAGCATCCGGTCGACAATCATATCGCGCACCACGGGGAAGAGCTCGCGGATCTTGTTGGGCAACTCCTCGCGCGGCACCTGGGAGAGGTTGAAGTTCAGCCGCATCTGCTGGAGCACCGTCTCGGTGGTGACCACCTTGTCATTCACATACGCCGCCACGCCGTCGTAGAACGAGGCCTCTGCCCGCCCCCATCCGGCGAGCACCAATCCCATCACAAGGGCCATCCAATGCTTCATCTCTGCTCCTGTCTCGGGGCTTCTCCCCGCATCGCCATCCAGTATAGCATAACGCGGCTCATCTGTTCGCCCCCCGCCCCGGGTCCGAGGTCAACCCGGGGCGGATAAAAATGTAAAGCGCCCCGGAGCCGTCTCGGCACACGCTTCCGTCGCCCGTTCTGACGGCCGCCGTCCCCGGCGGCCTGGGCCCCCACCT
>CAMGJH010000286.1 GCA_946056345.1 uncultured Lentisphaeraceae bacterium
CTGAGGGGGGAGTTATCGACAGGGTTATCGACAGGGGCTGTCGATAACTTTTGGGAGCGGAGGCTCGCTGCGCTCGCGATGACGGATAAGAGATGACAGATGAGAGAGCCCCTGCGCTTAACGGCGTGCAAAGGTGGCGGCTGTGGGCCGGGGGGCGGCCAACGGCCGCCTCCGTTCACCGTTCACCTCTCACCGTTTACGCGGGCCGGCAGGCCCGCTTCCGTCCTCTGTCATCCGTCATCTGTCATCACCTAGATGCTTGCGTTTCTTCGCTTGCGTTTGGGGGGGAGAATGGTCTATAATGCGGGCAGATTAGCAGAGGAGTTCGGCGTTTATGGCAGATCAAGAGCAAGTGAACATCGTTTGCCTAAAATGGGGCAAACGTTATCCGGCGGCGTTTACCAACATTCTTTATGCCTCAGTGAAGCGCCACTTGCATCGGCCCTTCCGCTTTGTCTGCTTTACGGATGATGCGGCGGGGCTGGATGCGGGGATTGACGCGCAGCCGTTGCCGGAGTGCCCGGGGGAGGCGGTGTTGCCGCAGGGGCCCTGGCCGAATATCTTTGTCAAGCTCTGCCTCTTCCGCGATGGGCTGGCGGGGTTGAAGGGGCCGACGCTCTTCTTTGATGTGGACGTCTCGATCCAGCAGGATATCGACTGCCTCTTTGATTACAAGCCCGGGAAGTTCTGCATCATCCACAACTGGGTGGAGCTGCGCAAGCGGCTCTTCCGCCGTCGGCCGCGGATTGGGAACTCCTCGTGCTTCCGCTTCGAGGCGGGCAAGAGCCACTACATCTACGAGACCTTCCTGCGCGAGATGGCCGACGCGGTCGACCACAGCAAGTATCCCACCGAGCAGGCCTTTATGACCCACGCCGCCGGCGAGGTGCACTGGTGGCCCGCGCAGTGGGTCAAGAGCTTCAAGCGCACCTGCGTGCTCCCCTTCCCGTTCAACCTCTTCCTGACGCCGCGCAAGCCGAACACGCGCGTCTTGGTCTTCCACGGCAATCCCGATCCGGACCAGGCGGTGGCCGGCTTTTGGGGCAAGAAGCTCCACCACGCGGTCCGTCCCTGCCGGTGGATCTTAGAAGACTGGCACGCATAACCCCCTTTGTTGGTTAGAAAGTAGACAAGACAATGAGCAAACCCTTTGAGTTGGAGGGCACCTTGAAGGTGCTGATGGAGTCGATGACCTTTCAGAGCGGCTTCCGCAAGCGTGAGTTCGTGGTGACCGAGGAGGACGAGCGCTATCCGCAGGACATCAAGTTCGCCGTGGTGCAGAATAACTGCGCGCTCCTCGATAGCTTCAAGCCCGGAGACAAGGTCCGCGTCACCTTCTCCCTGCGCGGCAACCTCTACAAGGACCGCTATTACACCGACCTGCAGGCCTTCAAGATCGAGCGCCTGGATGTCGATGGCTCCGCCTCCGAGCCCATCCCCCAGCCGCCGGAAGACTTCGTGGCCGACACGGTGACGGATGACGACATGCCCTTCTGACCGGCCGGCGTTGACCGTCGGTCAGGCGCTGTCCGCCGGCGCGGCCTACTTGGTCCGCCACGGCATCGCCGCGCAGGAGGCGCAGACCCAAGCAGAAATCCTAGTGGAAGAGGCGCTCGGCATCCGCGCGCCGGGGCTCGCGTTGCGCCGCAATGAGCCGGTGGACGAGGCGGTCGTGGCGCGCTTGCGGCGGGACTTCTGCCGTCTGGCCGCCGGCGAGCCGGTGCAGTATGTGGTCGGCCACTGGCCCTTCCACGCCATTGAGTTGAAGACCGACCGGCGCGCGCTCATTCCGCGGCCGGAGACCGAGGAGCTGATCGAGCGCATTCTGCGTAGCCGGCAGTGGCGCGAGGCGCGGGCAGTGGCCGACATTGGCACCGGCACCGGGGCCATCGCCCTGGCCTTGGCTGCGGCGGCGCGGCGCGAGGGGCGCGCGGTGGCCGTCACGGCGGTGGACCTCTCCCCCGAGGCGCTGAGCCTGGCGCGGGAGAATGCGCAGGCCTTGGGGCTGAGCGGGGCGGTCGATTTTGTGGAGGGAAATGGGGCGAGCGGGCTGGCGCCGGGGGCCTTCGACCTGATTGCCTCCAACCCGCCCTACATTGCCTCGGCCGAGGTGGACGCGCTGCCGGCGCTGATTAAGGATCACGAGCCGCGCTTGGCGCTCGATGGCGGGGCCGACGGACTGGACATCCTGCGGCAGTTGGTGCTGGACGCGGCCTTGGCCTTGCGCCCGGGCGGGCGGCTCTTCCTAGAAATTGGCGACGATCAAGGGCTCTCCCTGCGGCGGCTCTTGGAATGCGCCGGCTATACGCGGGTGGTCGTGGCGCGCGACTTTGCCGGGCACGACCGTTATGCCGAGGGCGAACTGCCGTGAGGCCGCGTCGGCCCCCGCCCCAACCGTTGCCCCAAGCGCCCCTGCGCCGGGCGATGGAGGCCTTCGTGGCCGAGCACCTGCCGCGTCTGCGCGCGCAGGCCGTGCCGCCGGGGCGCTACCCGGGGGTCACCTTGCTCCTTTACGCTTTCCCGCAGGGCGTGGGCGAGGCGGTCTGGGCTCCCTTTGAGTTCGCCATTCGCCAGAG
>CAMGJH010000287.1 GCA_946056345.1 uncultured Lentisphaeraceae bacterium
TCCAGTAGGCGAAGGTCGTCGCGAGGGGGGAATAGGCCTCGGTGGTCACCTCGGTACCGGGCGAGACGTAGTGCTGTTGCGTGGCGAAGAGCTCGCCCTCCGGCTCGGAGCGCAGGGTGTAGGGGACGTATTCGTTCGGGTTGTAGAGCAGCTGGGCGCTGTCGCCCCAGGCGATGCCGCCCAGCGTGAGGCCATCGGGGAAGAGGGGGTTCAGGCCAAACTGCAACTCCTGGGCAAAGGTGTAGCCATCGCCATCGGTGTCGCTCTCCGGGCCGTAGTCCAGCGAGCCATACCAATAGCGCTCTTCGCCGTCGGCCATTCCATCGACATCCTCATCCTGCGAGGTCGGCAGGTAGACCGCCGTCAGCGTAGTGACGCTATCCTTGGGGGTGAAGGCCACCGCGTCCAACGCCCGCCCCCACCCATCGCGATTGGCGAAGGTGGCAAGGTCGGGGCTAATCGTCCAGTAGGCAAAGCGATAGCCTGCCAGGGTCGGCGCCGAGACCGAGGTGAAGACCTCGTCCGTCGACGCATAGGCCGCCTCCGCCAGGGTGTTCCCCAGCGAGTCGACCTGTTGAACCGTGACCTCCGCAGCGGAGGCGCCGAGCGCCCATCCCAGGAGCCCAAGCAGAAGCCACGGCGCTTTTCTGTGCGCCCGCTTCATCGCTTTACTCCTCCGTAATCTTCACCGACACCTGGTTAAGGCCGCTATCGGCCAACTCCAGCCGCGTGGCCGCCTTCGCCCACGCCAAGTCCTCCCCCGCCAAGACCCGATAGCCCATCTTGCCGTAGAGGTAATTCAGAAGCGCTGTATTATCCCCCGCACTCAGCGAGACCCCATTGGCCACTTGCGTTCCATTCACCTTCACCACGCCATCGGTCACCGTCAGCGTGTCGTCCTCCTCGGCGTAGCACCACACCAAGGCATCAAAGAGATGCCAAGGCTCCAGGCTGTTGCGCGTAAGGGTCATCGCGGGGTGTTCGCCCAAGGCCGGAATGGTTATCTTCTCCTGCGGCAAGAGCGTTCCCTCCGCCACCAAGATCTCCAGAGCCACCTTATCGAGGTCCGTCGCCCAATCTGCCGAGACCTGCCACACAAAGGTGTGCTCTACGCCGGTTGTCACCTCTCCCCCATTGGGAACTTCTTCCGGCGATCCTGCAGCCGTCGTCTTTACCGGCACGATATTCGCAAAGCTCCGCACTCCATCCTTCCACGCCACCGCTCGTACCTTTACTGTCGGCTGCGTGCTCTCCACTGAGTAGGTGACCCGCATCGTCTTCGGCGTCGTCATCTCCGCCGACACCGTCACCCCCGCCTTGGAGATGAGGTCCACCAACGTCCCCCGCCGCGCCGCCGACAACACCGCGTTCCACTTCCCCGCATACGCCTGTGAGAAGTGAATCTTCCCCCAGTCGGATAGATCAACATATTCCCACCCCTCCGGCACATCCCCCAGAAAGGTCACCGACCTCAGCGCGTAACAGCGGCCGAAGGCCCAGTGTCCGATGGTGGTGACGCTTGAGGGAATGACGACCGAGGTCAGCGAGGAACAGTCGAAGAAGGCGTATTCCTCGATGGTGGTTACGCCCTCGGGGATGACGACCGAGGTTAGCGCGGAACAGTTGTAGAAGGTGTAATCCCCGATGGCGGTGACGCCCTCGGGGATGACGACCGAGGTCAGCGCGGAACAGTTGTAGAAGGCGGAGGCCTCGATGGCGGTGACACCCTTGGGGATGACGACCTCTCCAACGGCACTTTTTGCTGCAACGCGATAAAGCACCGTCTTTCCGGCGTTATAAAGAATATTGTTCTCCGTCCAGTAAAGAGGTGAACCTTCGGCCACGCGTATAGATTCTAGTGAGTTAAAGCTGGGAAGAGCATTTACGGGCATTGCCGAGACAGTCGCAGCAATGGATAGTGTCTTAACGCTTGTGCAACCTGCAAAGGCCCCATTTCCAATCGAAGTGACACCCTCGGGGATGACGACCGCGGTCAGCGCGGAACAGTCTTCGAAGGCCCAGCCCCCGATGGAGGTGACGCTCGAGGGGATGACGACTGAGGCCAGCGCGGAGCAACCATAAAACGCCTGATTCCCGATGGAGGTGACGCTGTTGGGAATTGTCACCGAGGTTAGTGACGAGCAACCCCAAAACATGACGTTCCCAATGGAGGTGATACCCTCGGGAATTGTCACCGAGGTCAGCGACGAGCAGCCATCAAACACATAGTTCCCGATGGAGGTGACGCCCTCGGGGATAACCACCGAGGTCAGCGAGGTACAATAGCAAAACGCGCTGTCCCCGATGGCGGTGACGCTCGCGGGGATGACGATCGAGGTCAATGCGGAACAGTAGTAGAAGGCATCATTGTTTAACGCAACAACAGGGCTACCGTTGAGGGTGGCGGGGATCGTGAGGGAACCAGCGTAGGAGGTAGGGACGGCGGGAGTAGAGTCATTGCCGCCGCCGAGGGAGGCGTTACCGTTGGAGAGGGTATAGGTCCAGGTGATGTTGGTTTCGGGGTCGGTCCAGGTGAGGGCGAAGAGGGCTGTTGCGAAGGTGCAG
>CAMGJH010000288.1 GCA_946056345.1 uncultured Lentisphaeraceae bacterium
GGGGTTGCCTCGAGGTAGGCCCGGGTTCGAGGTCGCCCCGGGCCTACCTTAGGGTCAACCCGGGGCGGATTGTCTGAGGCCGCCCTCCACGCCTCCCCTCCTCCAGCCTATCCGTCGCGGGGCGCGCCCTGTCGACTGCCGACTGTCGACTCCATCCCTCTGAGAGAGGTAGCCGAATTAGCTTGCCCTAATCGATAGTGTTGTGCTACACTGTGCGCACTTTCTTGGCTTGACGAGCGGCAGAGGTCGCAAGAGCCGGGATACCAACAGACAATTCGGAGGATACGCGATGTTCCAGTACCCCGCATTCAAGTCCGGCGCATGGGAGAAGTCCATTGACGTGCGCGACTTTATCCAGACCAACTACACGCCTTACGAGGGCGATGCCTCCTTCCTGGTGGGCCCGACGGAGCGCACGCAGCAGGTGAATGCCGAGTATGAGCGCCTGCACAAGGAGGAGTTCGACAAGGGCGGCGTGCTCGATGTCGATACCGACAACGCCTCCAGCCTCCTCAACCACAAGCCCGGCTACCTGGATAAGGAGAACGAGCTGATTGTCGGCCTGCAGACTGACGCGCCGTTGAAGCGGTCTGTCAATCCCTTTGGCGGGATGCGGATGGCCGAGCAGGCCGCCGAGGCCTACGGCTATCATCTGAGCGAGAAGCTCAAGACCGAGTTCACCTATCGCACCACGCACAACGACGGCGTCTTCCGCGCCTACACCAAGGAGATGCGCGCGCTGCGTTCGGCCCACGTGCTCACCGGGTTGCCCGATGCCTACGGCCGCGGGCGTATCATCGGCGACTATCGCCGCGTGGCGCTCTACGGCATCGACCGCCTGATCGAAGAGAAGCAGAAGGACCTCGACCAGATCGGCACCGCGCCCGATGCGATTATGGACGACGAGACCATCCGCCTGCGCGAGGATGTCTGGCGCCAGATTGACTACCTCGGCCGCTTGAAGGAGATGGCCAAGATGTATGGCATCGATATCTCCAAGCCGGCCGTGACCGCCCGCGAGGCCATCCAGGCCACCTACTTGGGCTACCTGGCCGCCATCAAGGAGCAGAATGGCGCGGCGATGAGCCTCGGCCGCACCGCCACCTTCCTGGATATCTATATCGAGCGCGACCTGGCCGCCGGCGTCCTCACCGAGGAGACCGCCCAGGAGCTCATCGATGACTACGTGCTCCACCTGCGGATGAACCGCCAGTTGCGCACCCCCGAGTATAACGACATCTTCGCCGGCGACCCCACCTGGACCACCGAGTCCCTCGGCGGAATGGGCCTCGACGGGCGCACGCTGGTCACCAAGACCACCTTCCGCGTCCTCCACACTCTCGAGAACCTCGGCCCCGCGCCCGAGCCGAATATGACCGTGCTCTGGGCCCAGGCGCTGCCGCAGGGCTGGAAGGATTACTGCGCGCACGTCTCCATCGTCACCGACTCGGTGCAGTATGAGAATGATGACCTGATGCGCGAGCGCTTTGGCGACGATTACGCCATCGCCTGCTGCGTCTCGGCAATGACTATCGGCAAGGACATGCAGTTCTTCGGTGCACGTTGCAATCTGCCCAAGGTGCTCCTGATGGCCCTCAACGGCGGACGCGAGGAGATCAAGGGCAAGCAAGTCGGCCCGGTGAGCGACCTCCCGGCCGAGGGCGTGCTCGACTACGAAGACGTGATGGCCCGCTACAAGAAGCTCCTCTCCTGGCTCGCGCATCAGTATGTGAACACGATGAACGTCATTCACTACATGCACGACAAGTACGCCTACGAGAAGATCCAAATGGCCCTGCACGATACGCACCTCGCGCATCGCTGGATGGCCTTTGGCTGCGCCGGCATCTCCGTGGCCGCCGACTCCCTCTCCGCCATCAAGTACGCCAAGGTCACCCCCATCCGCAACGAAGCCGGCCTCGCCGTCGACTTCCAAGTGGAAGGCGACTTCCCCAAGTTCGGCAATGACGATGACCGCGTTGACGCCATCGCCAAGGAACTCGCCGAGTTCTTCTACGCCGAACTCAAGAAGACCCCCTGCTACCGCGGCGCCGAGCACACCCTCTCGCTGCTCACCATCACCTCCAACGTAATGTACGGCCGCAACACCGGCGCCACCCCCGATGGCCGCAAGGCCGGCGAAGCCTTCGCCCCCGGCGCCAACCCCATGCACGGGCGCGACGCCTCCGGCGCCACCTTCTCCCTCAACTCCGTGGCCAAGCTCAACTACGACGCCTGCCGCGACGGCATCTCCAACACCTTCACCATCAACCCGATGGCGCTGGGCAAGGTGGAGCCCGAGCAGGTCCAGAAGCTCACCCGCTTGATGGATGGCTACTTCGTCCAGGGCGCACATCACCTCAACGTCAACGTCTTCAACACCGACCTCTTGCGCGATGCCCAGGCCCACCCGGAGAAGTATCCCAACCTCACCATCCGCGTCTCCGGCTACGCCGTCCGCTTCATCAACCTCAGCAAGAAGCACCAGGACGAAGTCATCGCCCGCACCTGCCATAGTTGCTTGTAAGGGGAATGACAACAAAGCGCGCGCGGCATTGTA
>CAMGJH010000289.1 GCA_946056345.1 uncultured Lentisphaeraceae bacterium
ACTCATTCCAACGGCAACTCCAACTGGCCGGAGATCATCATCTTGTGGGCGCCGGTGCCGTCGGAGGTGTCGTAGACGCAGAACTTGACGGCGGGGAAGCGGCGGACGAGGTCTTGCTCGATGTATTGGCGGACGGCTTGGATGTTGTGGGGGTCGTCGTCGGAGAAGCCGATGGAGATGGGCAGGCGCAAGGCGGACATCCCGGTGCGCTCGAGGATGCGCTCGATGTGAGCCATAAAGTCGGCGATGGCGAAGCGCTTGCCGAGTTCTTGGCCGATGGGCTCGGCGCGGCCGAGGCGCTCGCTGAAGGCTTTGGAGGTGATGGCGTGGTAGCGGTTGAGGGCGAGGTAGTTGCGGATGACCTCGGTCTGGGAGGGGAAGGTCTGGACGTGGTCGAAGCAGTAGGAGTAGCCGCGCAGGTTGATGAGCATCACTTCGCGCTCGACGGGGGAGAGGACGCGCTCGATGAAGCGCTCGACACCGCGGCGGAGGGTTTCGGGCTCGTGGCCGCGGGCGGTGACGATGGCGAAGAGGCGGCCTTCGAGGAGGGTCTTGCGGAAGGTGTGGAAGCTGGGGGGAGCGGGGCGGCGGGCGGCGAGGATGTCGTCGAGGGCGCGGTCGAGGTCGTCCATAAAGCCGCCGCCGCCGAGAGGCGTGCGCTCGTCTTGGAACTCAACGAAGGCGAGCTCGCGGCGACTCTGGGGGTAGCGATAGTGCGCGGGGTCCTGGCGGATGATGCTGTAGGCGGCGGTGGAGCAGGTGTGGGGGACCCAGCGGCCGTCGTTGGTGAGGCGCTCCATGTGGATGCGCGTGGGCATCGAGAGGATGTTGTCGTCCCAGTCGAAGATGTAGTACTTCAAGTCGCGGCCGCGGACGGACTCGTTGACCCAGACGCCATCGACGAAGGCGAGCTTGGCGAGCTCGAACTGCGCCAGGGCGGCGTGGAGGGTCTCGCTATCGGGGGCACTCAAGCCATCAGCCCCATCAGCTTCTGGGTGAGTTTGGCGGCGGTAAAGGTGGCGTGGTGGAGGCCGGGGATGGGGGCGAGCTCGACCACGTCGCAGCCGACAATATCGTGGGTGGAGGCGATCTCGCGCAGGATGAAGAGGGCCGAATACCAGAGCAGACCGCCGGGGACGGGCGTGCCGGTGGCGGGCATCACCGAGGGGTCCAGGCCGTCGACGTCGAAGGTGACGTAAACGCGCTTGGGGAAGCCTTTGGGCAGGATGGGGTCGGGCGGGCCCTTGAGGGCGAGGGTCTCGGCGTCCATCGCGAAGAGGGTCTTCTTGTTGGCGGCGCGGTAGGCGGCCTCGTCGGCGCAGTAGGCGCGGGTGGCGAACTGGGCGAGGGGGAAGCCGAGCTCGTGGCAGCGGCGCAGGACGCAGGCGTGGGAGAGGGGCGAGCCTTCGTAGCTATCGCGCAGGTCGGCGTGGGCATCGAAGTGGACAATGCCAATCTCCTCGCCACGGACCTTGTAGGCCAGGAGCGCGCCGAGGGTGACGGTGTGCTCGCCGCCGAGGACGACCGGGCGGGCCCCGCAGTCAAGCGCCTCGCCGACCGCCTTCTCGATGGCGCGCAGCCAGGCTTCGGGGTCTTTGGCCTTGGCGGCGGTGGGCTTGACGGCCGGGCGGGTGTAGATGCCGCCAGCGCAGGGCTCCTCGCCCGCCTCGTAGGCTTCAAGCTGGTCGGAGGCTTCAAGGATGGCCGAGGGGCCATTGGCCGCGCCGGCGCCGTAGGAGACCGAGAGCTCCATCGGCACGGGGATCACGTGAAAGCGCGCGGACTCCTTCTCCGCCGGTTCGAGCTCAGAGCCCAGGAAGGGCTGCTTATTCTGCTTGCTTGCCATAGTCTGTTGCCTCCACCGGGATTGCCACACACGCATCGCCCTCGCAGGTCGGCTCCTCGGCCGCCGCGCACCGTTGGCGCGGGGAGCAGGGGCAGAAGAACCACCAACCGGCCGCCGCCAACGCCACGGCCGCCAAAATCGCCAGCGCGGTCCAGAGGGCCTTGTGGCTCACACGGGTCATCGGCGGAGCAGGAATGAAGCGCTTGCCCACATAGCACGCCTTTTGAGTGTAGTAGCGCCCGAGGGCGGCGGTCAGGCCGATGCGGCGGTTGACGGCCCAGCCCGAGGCGTTGAGAATGGGCGCAAGGTCCCGCGCACGGAGTTTGAGCCAGGTGAGGATGACGCTCGGCACGGAGACGGCCAGGATGAGCCCCACCACCACCAGCGCGGTCTTCCAGAGCGGCGTGCTGGTGAGGGCGGCCATCAACCCGGTCACGGCCGTGGCCGCGAAGGAGAGGGCAATGCCCAACGTCGCCACCGAGGCCATCGCCGCGCCGCCAGCGGGCGCTGCGGGCTTGGCCCCTTCGGCGGCGGCCTTCCCGGCGCCCTCGGCTTGGGCGGTCAGGGCGGCGGTGGTGGCCTCATGCTTACCCACGAAGACCTTGCGCACGGCCCCGGCGAAGGCGGCGGCCACCTTGCGCCACGGGGCGAAGAAGGCCTCGGTCAGGCTCATCGGGTTGGCTTCAAGGGTGGTGAGGGTGGCCTCCCAGT
>CAMGJH010000290.1 GCA_946056345.1 uncultured Lentisphaeraceae bacterium
CGCTACCGTCTGGGCGAAGGGGTGACTGGCCATGTGGCCAAGACGGGGGTTGCCGAGATCGTCAACGATATTCGCAAGGACCGCCGCTTCCTCAACCGCACCGGGGCGCGCGGGGTCGATGAGCCGGTGGCCTTCATCTGCGTGCCGCTCTTCTCGCGCGAGGAGGTGATTGGCACGCTGAGTATCGACCGGCGGGTGGAGCCGGGGATGGACCTCAAGGCCGATGCCGCGCTGCTGGAGATTGTCGGCAACATCACGGCCGGCGCGGTGGGGTTGCTGCTGCAAAACCAGGAGGAGCGGCAGGCGTTGGAGGCGGAGAACCGCACGCTGCGCGACCTTTCGGCCAATCCGGGGGAACTGGTGGGGAATTGCTCGGCGATGCGGCAGGTCTATGCGCAAATTCGCCAGGTGGCGCCCTCGGATGCCACGGTGCTGATTCGCGGGTCGACGGGGACGGGGAAGGAGTTGGTGGCGCGGGCGATTGTCCGCCTCTCCGGGCGCAAGAGCAAGCCCTTTGTGGCGCTCAACTGCGCGGCGTTGCCCGAGGCGTTGGTGGAGAGCGAACTCTTTGGCCACGAGAAGGGGGCCTTTACCGGGGCGACGGAGCGGCGGATTGGCCGGGCGGAGGAGGCCGACGGCGGCACCCTCTTCCTCGATGAGATTGGCGACTTGACCCCGCAGACGCAGATCAAGCTCCTGCGCTTCTTGCAGGAGCGGACCTTCTCGCGCGTGGGCAGCAACAAGGAGTTGCGTGCGGATGTGCGCTTTATCGCTGCCACCAGCCGCGACCTCGAGGCCCTCATGCAGCAAGGCAAGTTCCGTGAAGACCTCTACTATCGCCTGAACATCTTCCCGATTATGATGCCCGACCTGGCCAAGCGCCGCAGCGACATTATCTTGCTTGCCGAGCACTTTATGGCGAAGATGGGCGTGCGCTACCGCAAGCAGATAACTCGCCTCTCCACCACCGCCATCAACCTCCTGATGGCCTACCACTGGCCAGGCAATGTGCGCGAGTTGGAGAACTGCATCGAGCGCGCCGTGCTGACCTCGACCGATGGTGCCATTCACGCCTACAACCTCCCGCCCTCCCTCCAAACTGGCGAGACCACTGGCAACGCCATCCTGACCAACGGCAACGCCCCCCTCGACGTGATGGTCAGCAGCTACGAGCGCGAGCTCCTCGTCGAGGCCCTCAAGCAGAGTCATGGCAACCTCTCCGCCGCCGGCCGCCAACTCGGCGTCTCCCCGCGGATGATGCACTACAAGGTCAAGCACTTCGGCATCCACCCCGAGTGGTACGCCTAACGCCCCCAACTGCCCCCCACTCCAGTCCCAAGCGCGTTGCGCGTTCGCAGCAGGCGGAGGGCCGCAAGCCGTTAGGAGGCGTTGTGCCGTGGTCGGCTCCGCCAGACCGCCCGGGGCGAACCCCAAAACAGGCGTGCGCGGATGAGGTGGGAATGTGGTATACTTGCGCCGTTTTCTTTATTCGACATTCCGAAAGAGGAGCATACGAGAGAGATGAGTACGATTGCGATTGGTTGCGATCACGCGGGCGTGGCCCTAAAGGCAAAGTTGGCCGCTATGCTGGAAGCACGCGGCGAGACGGTGGTAGACGTGGGTTCATTCAACGCCGAGGCCGCCGATGACTATCCGGACTTCGCGGTGGAAGTCTGCGAGGCCGTGCTGGAGAAGCGGGCCGACCGTGGCGTGTTGCTGTGCTCGACCGGGATTGGGATGAGCATCACCGCCAACCGCTTCACCGGCATTCGCGCTGCGATTGTCACCGATGAGGCGGTGGCCAAGCTCTCGCGCGAGCACAATGATGCCAATGTCCTCATCCTCTCGGCCCGCGCGTTGAGCGACGATGCGGCCGAACGCGCGCTGAAGGTGTGGTTGGAGACGCCCTTTTCCGGGGCTGAACGTCACGCCCGGCGCCTGGTGAAGTGCGACCGCGCCGGCCGTCTGGCCGAGTCCTCCCTCCTCGCTTGGGCCGACCCCGAAGTTCACGCGGCCATCGTTGCGCAGGTCAAGCAGGAGGACGAGACGGTCAACCTGATTGCCTCGGAGAACTACACCTCCGCCGCCGTGCGCGAGGCGCAGGGCTCGGTGCTGAATAATAAGTACGCCGAGGGCTATCCGGGCAAGCGCTGGTACAGCGGCTGCCTGCCGGTGGACGCGGTGGAGCAGCTGGCCATCGAGCGTGCCAAGAAGCTCTTCGGGGCCGAGGCGGCGAACGTCCAGCCGCACTGCGGCAGCGCGGCGAATATGGCCGTCTTCTTCGCAATGCTCAAGCCCGGCGACACGATTCTCTCGATGAGTCTGGACCAGGGTGGTCACCTGAGCCACGGCTCGCCGGTGCACTTCTCGGGTAAGCTCTACAACATTGTCCCCTACGTGGTGAACAAGGAGACCGAGCAGCTCGATTACGACGCCATCGAGGCCCAGGCGATGGAGGTCAAGCCCCAGCTCATTCTGGCGGGCGCTTCGGCCTATCCGCGCGTGATTGACTTTGCCCGCTTCCGGGCGATTGCCGA
>CAMGJH010000291.1 GCA_946056345.1 uncultured Lentisphaeraceae bacterium
GCGGCCCGGGGGCGGGGGAAGGGCGGGGCTCACGCGCGCGCGTGTACGCGCGCGGTTTAAGTAAAGGGAGGGTCCGCGTTGTGCCGTGACCTGCTTCGCCAGGCCACCAGGGTGGGCTGCGCGCCAGCGCATGCCTGTGCTATAATGGTGTCGATTTCAGTTATTGGAAAGGACAGAGCAGAGATGATTTGGGGCCTCTTGGGCGCGTTGGATCGCGAGGTGGCGTTGTTGCGCGAGCAGATGACGGTGGAGCGGGCGGTTGCGGCGTTGGGGACGGAGTTTCTCTTTGGGGAGTTGCGTGGACATCAGGTGGTGGTGGCCTGTTGCGGGATTGGGAAGGTGAATGCGGCCGCGTGCGCCACGTGGTTGCTCTACGCGCAGGGGTGCGATTGCGTGGTGAATGTGGGGATTGCCGGGGCGACGGGCGCGGGGTTGCAGACGCTGGATGTGGTCCTTTCGCGCGAGCTCTGCTTCCACGACCAGGACCCGATTATGCTCAAGTACTTCCCAGCGCGGCAGTTTTTTCCGGGCGACGAGCGGCTCTTGGCCTGGGCGCAGGCGGCGTGCGCGCGGCCGGGGGTGGTTGGCGGTCAGGTGCGGGTGGGGCGGATTGCCTCGGGCGACCGTTTTGTGGCGGAGCGCTTGACGCGCGATGCGATCGTGGCGCAGTTTGCGCCCGACTGCGTGGAGATGGAGGGGGCGGCGATTGCCCACGTGGCCTTTGCCGCCGGCAAGCCGTGTCTGGTCATCCGCACGATGAGCGACTGCGCCGACGACGAGGCGGCCGTCACCTACGACAACCTTTTGGAGCGTGCGGCCGATCAGTCGGCGCGGATTATCTTGGCGATGCTCGAGGAGGCGCGCGATGCTTAGGCGCTGCCTGCACTCGGCGCTCTTTGCGCTCACCTGGGGCGCGCTGTTGGTGGCCGGGGTGCTGGTGGCGCGCTGGGTGGCGTTGCGCCCGAGCGCGCCCTACCGCGCGGCGGTGGCTGGGCTGACGAGCGAGGCGCCGGCGGCGGAGGTTGCGGCCGAGGTGCAGGTGCGCTTGGGCGTGCAGCTGACCGCGCAGGATGTGGCCGCCTGGCGGAGCCTGGTGGTCCAGGGCGAAGCGAAGGCGGAGGCCCTGCGGATTGTGGTGGCCTATCGCCGGGCGGCAGGAGGTGAACGATGAAGCGTTTTTGGTTGATGGCGCTGGTGGCCGCGCGTGTGGCGCTGGCGATGGAGGGGCCGCAGGCCTACACCTTTGCCCATCCCGAGGCAAAGGAGAGCTGGCGGGCGGGGCTGCCGGAGGATGCCACGATCATTACCCCCACTTGCGTGGCCGTGCCCGAGGTGGGAGAGGTCTATCTGCTGGCCGAATTGACGGGCCTGGGCGAAACTTACGAGGTGGAGTTCTTCCTGCTGGGCGCGCTGAGCGACCGCGCTTACGAGGGCGTGGCGATGGCTTGGGACAACCCTTCCGCCGTCGCCCGCGCCCTGCGCGTGCTTGGTCTGAGCGAGGGGACGCCCGCCGCGCTCCAGCGGGGCCTGCCGATGGCCCAGGGTGAGCGCGTCACCGTGGCCCTGCGCCCGGCGGCCGACCCCGAGGCTCCCTTCCGGCCGCTCTCGGACTTCGTGGATGACCAGTGGTCCAGCCCCGGGCAGGAGGTCTCGGCGCGCGGCTTTCCCTTTGTGGGCGCACGGCAGCCCGATGACCTCATGCCCTCGGCCATTGCGGCGGCGTATACCGAGGCCGGGGCCGTCTTGGGGCTCCCCTTTGCCGCGCCCAAGAGCCAGGCCTACGGCATGTTCCGCGCCAAGGCCGGGATGGAGGCCGGGCAGAGCGTGGTCGTGCGATTGAAGTGGGAGAAGCTCGCCACGCCGCGCGTCTACCGCCAGAGCGTGGAGATTTCCGCCGAGACGCTGCGCGCGCCCGATGCCCTCCTCGCCCAGCTCAAGGTCTTGGCCGAGGACCCGCGCGATGTCTTTCTGCGCGTGCGCTTTGCCCCGGAACTGCCGGTGCGCGACTGCATCCCCCTCGCGCGGCTGCTGGTGGCGTTGGAGGCTGAGGGGGCCTTCGTCATCGACGCGCCCGAGCCCGGGCAGATTTCCGTCCGCGCCCTGCTGCCGAATGCGGAGTGGAATATCCGCGAGAAGCGCGTCTTCCAGCCTTGGGAGATTGAGCTTGTCCCGCGTGAGGGTGGCGGCGTCCAGGCCACCCTCTGCCAGCTCCTCGAGGATTGGACGGTCGATGGGCCCGACCCTGCCCTCACGCGCCAGTGCTACCCCGGCGTCACCCCTCAGACCATCCGCGAAGTGATGGACCGCGTCGACGTCAACGATGGCAAAACCTACGCCGCCTTCTTCTACCTCGCGCCCGGCATCACCGTCGGCCAAGTGGCCCCCTTCGCCGATGCCCTCGCCATCCCCTGTCCCACGCAGTGGATCTTCTGCAGCAGCGCCGGGGTGACCGGGGGCTCCTCGCCCCCGAACCCCTAGGCAGGGCGATGACATAGCTCCTGCGGACTTGCTCGCCCTGCACCCC
>CAMGJH010000292.1 GCA_946056345.1 uncultured Lentisphaeraceae bacterium
CCGTGCGCCGCCCGTTCTTCGTTTCTGTGTGCCGCCGGCCTCGGCGGCGTTAGCATCCCGCCCCCCGCGCCTCCGCGCTGTGCGGGCCAAGGTGCCGCTGCGTGCCATAGCCGAAGTGCCCGCAGGGCGCTTCGGTCGGGGTGGAGCGCCCTGCGCTCCCGGGGTGCAGGGCGAGCAAGTCCGCAGGATCTATGTCATCGCCCTGCGCGGGGTGTGGGGCAAGACCCACACCAGGGCAAGCGCAGCTGGCGGGCGGTTAGGGGAGGACGCGGACGCGGAAGCAGGTGAGTCCGGCGGGGGGCGTGAGGGTGAAGCGGCGGGTTCGGGTGTCCACCGCTTCAACGGCGAAGGCTTCGACGCGGGTTTCCTCGCCGGTGCGCCAGTCGGTCAGAGCCAGGGAGATGCCCTCGGCGAAGGCGATGTCGCCCCCCTCCAAGGGCGAAGAGAGGGCGACGGTGACGGTGAGGCTGCCATCGGCGAAGGTGAGGTCGGTCACCTCGAAGCGATAGTCGAGCGCTAGGCCCTCGCCTTCGGGGAGCAGCGCGCCGGAGAGACAGGCCAGAGCCTCGCTGATGGCCTGGGCGGAGAGGGCCTCGGTGCGGCCGTCCGTGGCGCGGATTGTCGCTGGGGCGCGCCCGCCGGCAGCCAGGTAGAGGGCGCGTTGGGCGGCGGGAGTGTAGTCGGTGGCGTCGCCCGCGAGGGGCTTGGGGAAGACGGGCAGGTCGCCCTCCGAAGCGGCCGAGAGGGAGGCCGAGAGGGTGTAGGGGCCGATGGAGCCATAGGCCTCGCGGTCGTTGAAGAACCACAGGGTCTCGGTCGAGGCCGGGCCGTCGGGCGAAAGGGTGGTGCTGGAGACGGGGTGGACCGTGCCCGAGACGCGCAGGATGTAGCGCCCGGCCACCGGCAAGAGCACCCGAAGCCCCGCCTCGCGAACGCGCGAGAAGGTCACCTCCGCCTCAATGCCCAGGGGCAAATCAGCGCAGGCCAGCAGTTCGCCCTCGGGCGTCAAGACTTCCAGGCAGGCGTCGAGCGAAGCCCCCTCGGTAAGGCCCTTGAAGCCCGGCACGGCGGCGGCCTCGAGCCACGCGCCCTGCGCGACCGTGATGGCGTAGCAATCGACATCGTCAGCCACCGTGCCCGCCTCCGTGATATGCTTGCCAATCACGCCCTGCGCGGCCACTGTCCCGCCCACCGCCAACGCGCCAAGGTCCGCCGCCTGAGCGGGCACGTCCCCGGAATCGTCCGCAGCGAGCGTCAAGTTCAGCACGGCAGCGGGATAATCCACCTCCCCGACAAACTGCGTGCCGGATCCCTCGGTCAAACCGAGCAGGATGGCAAAGTCGTCCTCCTGGTTCGTGGCCGAGGAGTAGCTGCCGCGGCTCCACTGATTAATGAAGTCGCCCGCATCGTAAAAGTAGCGCTCGCCGGCGGCGGTGATGGCGCCTTGGGCCGTTGGGGCCGCGCCCATCACCGGGTACCAATAGAGGTTGCTCTCCCAAGTGGCGCTCGTGTTCAACTCGCCGCTGCGGGTGAGCTCCACGCCTTGGTAGTAGGTCTGCGAACCACGAAAGTCACCAAACCAGACATTGCCGCTATCGTGCGAGAGGCCGAGGGTGTGCGAGACCTCGTGCGTGACCTGCGCGGCAATGTTCTGGCGCGATTGGACGCTGAAGATGAAGACCGGCCGGTCGACACACTCGCCGAAGCACCCGCCGCCGGCGAAGGCCCCGCCGCCCGGATACCACGGGCTCGAGGTCCCCTGCGCGTAGCCAATGACCACCCGTTTGCCGTAGGCCTCGTCCTCGTCCGACTGCTTCACCAGCGCCGCATACTCGGGCGCCTCGGTGGTGACATCCACGTCGAAGGCGGCGAAGTCCTCGGCCACCATCCGCCAGATGTCGTAGATGGCCGAAGCCGTGGGGTAGACCTGCGAGCGATCGCCAAAGCGCCCGGCATACGCAAAGGGCGCCGTGGCAATATAGTTTATCGCCGGCTCCGAGAGGCCCTCGCGGGCGGCGGCGACCAGCGCAGCGGAGTCCTCCACATAGCCCGTGAAGTCCAGATAGATGCAACGCGTGGCCTCAGGGCGCGAATGATAGACCGGCACGGCCCCCGCCGCCGGCGTCTCGACCCGCACCGGATCGCACCGAACTGGCTCCTGCTCCGCCACAAGGATCGAGAGGCGATAGTAGGCTGCACTCCCTGGCTCGGCCGCGACAAAGCGCGCACTCGCCCACCCCGCAATCGTATCCGCGCGCCCCGTCCCCGGCGAGCGCCAGAGCGTCTGCTCCGAAATATCCTCCCACGGACCCGCCTCGGAGGCCGCGCGCTCAAGGGTATAGCCCTGCGCCCGCGCAATGGCACTCCAGCCCAAGTAAACTTGGCGCGGACCCGACGGCAGCGCCACCAGGTCCGCCGGTGGCTCCACGGTCACGCTCTCCTGGACCTCGACCGCGCCCAGATCCGCCGCCGCGCCACGCTTTCGCGGCTGCCCGAGCGCATCGAA
>CAMGJH010000293.1 GCA_946056345.1 uncultured Lentisphaeraceae bacterium
ATTCGTTACACCTGGAAGGACGGCGCCTGGGATGCGGGCATCCTGGTGAACGAGCCGACGATTACGATGTCGGTGGCCGCCGGGTGCTTGCACTACGGTCAGGAGTGCTTCGAGGGGCTCAAGGTCTTCCGCCAGCAGGATGGCAAGGTGGTCGCCTTCCGTCCGCAGCAGAATGCCGAGCGGATGCAGCGGACCGCAGTCAAGACGGTGATGCCGCCGGTGCCCACCGAGATGTTCCTGGATGCGCTCAAGCGCGTGGTGCTCGATAATATCGACTATGTGCCGCCCTACGGGACCGGCTGCTCGCTCTACGTCCGCCCCCTGCTCATTGGCACCGGCCCGCAGATTGGCGTAGCTCCGGCCGCCGAGTACACCTTCCTGATGATGGCAATGCCGATGGGCGACTACTACAAGGGCGGCATCAAGCCCGTGCGCGCGATTATCTTTGATGAGTACGACCGCGCCGCCCCCCAGGGGATGGGCGATGTGAAGGTGGGCGGGAACTACGCCGCCAGCCTCTTTGCCCACGAAAAGGCCCACCATCTGGGCTTTCCCGTGGAGCTCTACCTGGATGCCAAGACGCACACGAACGTTGAGGAGTTCGCCACCTCCAACTTCTTGGGCTTCAAGCAGGACGGCACCTTCGTGACGGTGAAGTCCAACTCGGTGCTCCCCTCGGTGACCAACCTCTCCCTGCAGCAGCTGGCCAAGGACCTGGGCCACAAGGTGGAAGTGCGCACGGTGCCCTACGAGGAGCTGCGCGACTTCGCGGAAATCGGTGCCTGCGGCACGGCCGTGGTCGTCACGCCGGTGTGCGAGGTCCATCGCGGTGAGGAGGTTATCGAGATTGGCTCGAAGACCGAGTGCGGCCCGCTCCTGCGTAAGCTGCACGATGCCGTTCAGGATATTCAGTTTGGGCGCGCGCCCGATCCGCACGGGTGGTGCTATCCCATCGCCTAAGGCGTGGGAGTGGTTTAGCAAGAAAGGACCTTATGTCTCCAGCGAACTTTCAACAGGGCCGCAGCGGTGCGCAGTGCGTGGTGGATGGGCTGCTCAACAATGGCTGCGAGGTGCTCTTCGGGTATCCCGGCGGCCAGGCCATTGACATCTTCGATAAGCTCTATGCTTCGCCCTTGAAGCTGGTGCTCCCGCGCCACGAGCAGGGCGGCATCCACATGGCCGATGGCTACGCCCGCGCCACTGGCAAGGTGGGCTGCGCGCTCGTCACCTCCGGCCCCGGCGCCACCAACGCGGTCACCGGCTTGGCCACCGCATGGATGGATGGCGTGCCACTGGTGGTCATCTCCGGACAGGTGGGGATGGGCCTGATTGGCACCGACGCCTTCCAGGAGGCCGACACCACCGGCATCACCCGCAGCGTCACCAAGCACAACTTCCTGGTGCGCTCGGTGGACGAACTGCCGCGCATTATCACCGAGGCCTTCTTCATCGCCTCCACCGGCAAGCCCGGCCCGGTGCTAATCGACATCCCCAAGAATGTCCAGCAAGCCTACACCACCCAGCCCGATGTGCAGGATGTCTCCATCCGCGCCTACCACCCCACCATTCTGCCGCCGCCCGAACAGGTCGAGCGCTTGGCCGATGCCATCAACAAGGCGCACCGCCCAGTGCTCTATGTTGGCGGCGGGGCCATCTCCTCGAACAGTTGCGCGCTGCTGCGCTCGCTGGCCGAGACTTACGACATTCCTGTCTGCACCACGCTGATGGGCCTGGGAGCCTTCCCGGAAACCTCGCCCCTCTCGCTGTGGATGGTGGGCATGCACGGCTCGGTGGCGGCCAACAACGCCATCCAGCAGGCCGACCTCGTCATCGCCGCCGGCGCGCGCTTCGATGACCGCGTCACCGGGCGTATCGCCGACTTCGCCCAAGGGGCCAAGATTGCGCACATCGATGTGGATGCCTCGGCCATCGGCAAGAATGTGGCCACGCACATCCCCGTCTGCGGCGACCTGCGCCAGACCCTCGAGGTGCTGCTGCCGCTCTTGAAGCGGACCGACCGCAGCGACTGGCTCTCGCTCATCGCCAAGTGGCGCGAGGCTAAGCCCGCCGTCTACTTCCCGCGCCACGATGGCAAGCTCCAGCCCCAGGCCGTCATTGAAGCCATTGACCGCGCCTCGCAGGGGAAGGCCCTGGTGGTCACCGATGTGGGTCAAAACCAAATGTGGGCCGCGCAGTTCTACCGCTACACCAAGCCGCGCTCCTTCCTGAGCTCGGGCGGTCTAGGCACGATGGGCTTCGGCGTTCCCGGGGCCATCGGCGCGCAGCTTGGCCACCCCGAGGCGCTGGTGGTCTCCATCAATGGCGATGGCGGCTTCCAGATGAACATCCAGGAACTGGTGGTCGCGGTCGAGCACCGCCTGCCGGTCAAGTTTATCGTCCTCAACAACTCGCGCCTGGGGATGGTCCGCCAGTGGCAGGACCTCTTCTATGGCGGGCGCCACTCGGCCACGATCCTCACCCAGAACAATCGCCCCGAGAACGA